>NZ_JBHZPZ010000005.1:0-251917 GCF_042787345.1 Flavobacterium xylosi
CTAAGGATGTATTTCGCCCCGATAGAATTTGGCCATTTCGTTTTGTTTATTAATTGTTATATTTCAAAGATACATTTTCATATTATTTTAACCTATGTCAAAGATATGAGCCCCGATTAAAACGGCATCCTTTCTAGTCCTGAACTTGTTTCAGGATCCTGAAACAAGTTCAGGACTAGAAAGATACAGTGGAAAGCGGGAAATAGCTACAAAAAACCAAAACAACACTGCTTAATCAGCTTATTAATTAGATAGTTAGCGTTTTCTAATTGTCAAAAATCGTTTGTCAATTATATAAATACTATCTTTGCGCAAATTATTGGAATATTATGAATAACAAGGAGGGCAATAATAAGAAAAGTGGCGCTAGAGCAAATAGCTCAAGACCCAGTTCGAATAAGCCAAAACCTGCCATGCAGAAGCGAGCTCAAGGGCCAAAAAAAGTTAAAGTAACTACTAAAGTTGCCGAAGTTGCTACTGATAAAGTAGAGAAAAAACCAAATCAGGCACCAAAGAGACCAAAAGTAAAAGACGAAATTCGTTTGAACAAATATATTGCTAATTCTGGTGCGTGCTCGCGTCGTGATGCCGATATTTACATTCAGTCCGGTACTGTAAAAGTAAACGGTATTCCTGTTACCGAAATGGGATATATGGTAAAACCGGGAGATGTTGTTAATTTTGACGGTTCGACTTTGACACCGGAGAAAAAAGTTTACATCTTACTAAACAAACCAAAAAACTTTACGACCGCCATGGACGAAGGCCAGGAGTATCGTAATGTATTGGAATTAGTGAAAGGTTCTACTACTGCAAAAATTGGCGCAGTTGGGAGAATGGACAAGAATACAACTGGTTTGTTATTGTTCACAAACGATACGGATATGATTCGTAAGTTTACTTTACCAAGTCAAAAATCATCTAAAATTTATCAAGTTTCATTGGACAAAAACCTGAAATTTGAGGATTTAGAAAAAATAAATAAAGGGTTGACTCTTGACGGACACCGTGTTTTTGTGGAAGATGTGAGTTACATTGATGGAGAGGCAAAAAGCGAAATTGGGTTGCAATTAAGATCGTCTAATGTAAAAGTGGTGCGTAATATTTTTGAACACTTTAGTTATGACGTATTGCGTATTGACAGAGTTTCTTTTGCTGGCTTGACCAAGAAAAATTTGCCAAGAGGAAACTGGAGATTGCTTACAGATCAAGAAATCATCAATTTGAAGAACGTTTAATATTTCTTTGAAATTATATCATTAAATCCCCTTTCGCATAAAGTGAAATGGGATTTTTGTAATTAAAAACAGAAACCTAACTACCATGACACCAGAAAAATTACAGTCTATCGCTTTTAAATGGTTCGAAACTTTTAACAACAAAGAATTGGAAAAACTATTGTCATTGTATGATGATGAGGCCGTGCATTTTAGTCCGAAACTAAAAATCCATAAACCAGAAACCAATGGTTTCGTAACTGGAAAACAAGGCTTACGGGAATGGTGGCAAGATGCTTTTGAACGTTTGCCTAGTTTGAACTATAAAGTAAAATCGCTTACCGCAAATGGTGATCGCGTTTTTATGGAATATCTTAGAACAGTTGACGGAGAAGATGAAATGCTTGTTGCAGAAGTGCTCGACATTAAAGAAGATAAAATAATTGCTTCCCGCGTATATCATGGATAATCACTCTATTTCAATTCTGTTTTTACTATAAAATAGAACATCAAAATCCCATTCGCTTTAAGCTGAATGGGATTTTTTTTGCAGACAAGGATTGAAAACGGAAAAAGTTCTAATTAGAGCAATATAAGATCGGAATATATTAACCAATAATTCATTTTTTTTGGTAAATTAGCTACAATTATTTAACAATCAATCATTATGAGAAAAATAACCCTTGTTTTTATTACATCAATTATTTCATTAGTTCTGGTCAACTGTAAATCCAAAGACAAAAAAGAAGATTTTAGTGCCTTGACAAAAAATTATTTTGACGATAAAAATGTGTTGGATCCTTTGAGTGCAACACAAAATGGTCAAAACGAATACAATGATCAGTTGCAATTTGACATGACTGATGATTACAGAAAATCGCAAGCAGCATTTTTTGATAAATATGAAAAAGTGCTTCAAACTGTTGATGAAACTAAACTTTCTGAAGAAGAAAAAAACAGTTATGAAATCATTAAATGGGAAGTAGAGATAGGCAAAAATTTGCTGAAGCAACCTACTAATTTAATGCCAATTCATCAATTTTGGGGAACACACTTGACCATGGGACAATTTGCCGGCGGAACAAGTGCACAGCCGTTTAAAACAGAGAAAGACTACACCAATTTCTTGAAGAGAATGGACAAATATTCTGTTTGGATTGATTCGGCTATGGTTTATATGAAAAAAGGAATCAAACAGGGCATCGTTATACCAAAAGCGTTAACCGTAAAGTTAATTCCCCAATTTGCAGAAATGGCAACCCCAAAAATCGAAGATAATTTATTTTATTCGGCTATAAAATTAATGCCCGCTACTTTCTCTGATGCCGTAAAAAAAGAATTGACGACAAAATATACTGCGATAATCAATGACAAATTGATTCCGCAGCACAAAAAAATGGCTGAATTCTTAAAAAACGAATACCTCCCTTCGTCCAGAACAACAAGTGGAATAGGCAGTTTCCCTTTTGGAAAAGAATTATATTCAACCTATGTAAAACAATGGACCACTACCGAAATGACTCCATCAGCAATTCATGAATTGGGATTAAAAGAAGTAGCGCGAATACATGCCGAAATGGAAAAAGTAAAAACCCAAGTTGGGTTTAATGGCACTTTACTAGCGTTTTTTGAGGAAGTTCGAAACAAAAAGGAATTAAAACCTTTCAAAAAACCAGAAGAAGTGATTGTCAACTTCCAAAGCATTTATACCCGAATAAAACCGAATGTGGATAAATTATTTTCGTTGCAACCCAAAACAAAATTTGAAATCAGAAGAACGGAAGCTTTTAGAGAAAAAACCGCCAGTGCAGAATATATGCAAGGTACTGCCGATGGTTCGCGTCCCGGTATTTTTTATGTACCAATACCAGATGTAGTTAATTATAATCTTTATGGAGATGAAGATTTGTTTTTGCATGAAGCCATTCCTGGGCATCACTTTCAAATTTCCTTGCAACAAGAAAACAATAGTCTTCCAGATTTCAGGAAATTCAATTGGTTTGGTGCTTACGGCGAAGGCTGGGCTTTGTACACGGAAAGTTTAGGGAAAGAACTTGGATTATATCAAGATCCGTATCAATATTTTGGAATGTTAGGCAACGAAATGCATAGAGCGGTGCGATTAGTTGTTGACACCGGATTACACTCTAAAGGCTGGACCAGAGAACAAGCGATTAAGTATTCGTTAGAAAACGAAGCTGAAAGTGAAGCCAGCATTATTCCTGAAATAGAGCGTTATATGGCAATTCCTGGACAAGCTTTATCTTATAAAATTGGACAATTGAAAATCATGGAATTGCGTAAAAAAGCCCAAGATAAAATGGGAACCAAATTCGACATCAAAAAGTTCCACGAAAAAGTATTAGAATCTGGAGTAATGCCATTGGCTTTATTAGAAAAGAAAATTAATGCTTGGATAGAAGAGAAATAATTTTCAATTATACGTATAAAAAAAGCTTCTCGATTGAGAAGCTTTTTTTATGCGGATAATAACTGTATATCCAGTTTTCATTTATAAATTTATTCCTCATTTACAAACGATTACGCACTATGTAAAAACGCTTCCGCAGGAATATTAAAATAGTTTTTGAGTTTTTGAGTCCTTTTTAAAGATTAAACTCCATTTTAGAAAATTAATTATAATTAGACTTATGTAATTTTGCAAGAGACAGTAACAAGACATTCCAAAATAGCTTCAAATTACTTTTCTTCTTGTTCTCGCCTGAGCTTACTATTCTTTTTACCGTAAAAAAAGTAGATTACAAACCCTATAGCCAACCAAACAATCAATCGCAACCAAGTATCAAAAGGAAGAGAAACCATCATTAACACGCAAGTTAATATTCCCAAAATTGGAATTAAAGGAACAAATGGGGTTTTGAATGGTCGTTCAATATCCGGTTGTTGCTTGCGCAAAATAATAATTCCAAGGCAGACCATAACAAATGCTAGAAGCGTTCCTATACTGGTCATCTCTCCTACTATACTAATGGGAACTAAACCTGCAAAAAGACAAATAAAGATACATAAAACAATATTTGATTTGAAAGGTGTGTTGAATTTTGGATGCAAATCAGAGAATATTTTAGGCAACAATCCATCCTTACTCATAGAAAAAAACACACGAGATTGCCCTAATAAATCAACTAATATCACAGATGTATATCCAATTAAAATAGCCATAATAACGGCTACTGCTAACCATTTGTAAGGAGTATGCGCAATAGCAACTGCAACTGGCGCAGCACTATTTTTAAATTCAGTATAATTAGCCAGACCTGTCATAACATATCCAAATAATATAAACAAAACAGTACAAACTATTAACGAACCCAGAATTCCAATGGGCATATTTCGTTGCGGATTTTTAGTTTCTTGCGCCATTGTAGCAACAATGTCGAAACCAATAAAAACAAAGAAAACTACTCCGGCACCGCGCAACACTCCTGACCAACCAAACTCTCCAAAAACACCGGTATTCTCAGGAATAAACGGATGGTAATTAGCCACATCAATATATTGCCAGCCCAAACTTATAAAAACCAATACGACACCCACTTTTAAAGTAACAACGATCACGTTAAATATCGCTGACCCTTTAGTCCCGCGAATAATTATTGCCGTTATTAAAGCAATAATTAGAATCGAAGGCAAATTAAACCATCCGTTTACTATTGTGCCGTCTGCTAATGTGGCTTTTTCAAAAGGAGACATCACCAACTGAGGCGGCAGGAAAATATCAAATTTCTCGAGAAACTTAACTAAATATTGTGACCAACTAATCCCTACAGTAGCGGCCCCGACAGAGTATTCAAGTATCAAATCCCAACCAATAATCCAAGCAAAAAGCTCACCTAAAGTGGCGTAAGCATAGGTATAGGCACTTCCTGAAACGGGTACCATAGAAGCGAACTCGGCATAGCATAAAGCACTAAATGCACAGCCTACAGCGGCAATAATAAAGGACAAAATCACGGCAGGTCCCGAATTATTTGCAGCTGCGATTCCTGTTAAAGAAAATAAACCGGCGCCTATAATAACTCCAACACCAATTGCTACTAAATTAATGGCTCCTAAACTTCTTTTTAGAGTTCCTTTGCCGCTTTCGGCAGCTTCTAATTTTAAACGGTCAATAGATTTTTTAAGCATAATTTTTGTGTTTTAAATATAAAAAAAGCCTTTCAGTAAAAGAAAGGCTTCGTTGCTATTATGTTTAGATAGCATCAGAATTAAACCATTTCTGCAATAAATAATGCTCCGCAAAGCAGTATTGTATAGAGGTAATTCAGCATGCTATAACTTCGTTTTTTATTCATGGTGCAAATGTATTGCGTATTGCATTTGATTCCCAAATTATTTCAACATTTTTCCATTATTTGACATTCCTTTTTGCCATTTAAAATACGCAAAAGATTACTATGTCTTCAGCTAGGAGTTTTTAGTTTAAAATACAGCTACAATTAAGTCTGTCTTGCATTTTTTACAGGGGCTTTTATAACTATTTGGCCTCATTTAACACTAAAAGCTCTTAGACTTATGTAATTTTGTAGAACAAAATAAAAAGACATACTAAAGTCATGAATGAAGAATCAAAAATCATTAGTACTCACAATTTGGACTGCTCCAGTCTTGAAAATTTAGCAAAAGATGTCGCTAACCGTTTGGATTGTAACGTTGAATATGGTTATCACCAAATCCATAATGGTCAACATGAATTTGTACAATTTGGAACCGTTGAAATAAATTCAAATGGCAACATAACAACCATCTATGACATGACAAATGATGAAACTTCCGAGTGCAATTATATAGTAGAACAAGGTGAAGAAGCTAAACTAATCTACTACGACATCATTCAGGTACTTCCTCCGATGGAGACAGAATTTAACAAAGCATTCCGTAATTTCAACACAAATGGATTCAAAGAAGCGCCTTATTATCTTAACGTATTTAAGGAACTTAAAAAACTCGGAGCTGATAAAATATATTTCATCAAAGAAACTTTTGAACCTGAATTGGATATAGTAGAAAATACAACTTCAGCAGCGTATTTGCAGACAATCAAAGAAAAAGCAACTTATTTTGAAGTGGTCTGAATGCCACAATAAAAGAAATTATCGTAATCAAATTATAATTAATTTCTTAATTCTAAATCATGGAAACCGTCTATAACTTAAATCGTTTTTTAGAAGCCCAAGAAACAAAATTTAATGATGCCTTATCCGAAATAAAAAACGGAAAAAAGCGAACTCATTGGATGTGGTTTATTTTCCCTCAAATAGCAGGACTGGGATTCACTGACTTCAATATATATTATGCCATCCAAAATAAAGAGGAAGCCACACAATACCTAAACCACCCGATTCTAGGAAAAAGACTGATAGAAATTACAAAAGCAGTAGCTGAAATAAATGGCAAAACAGCTTTAGAAATATTTGGTAAACCGGATGAAAGAAAACTGAAGTCCTGCATGACCTTATTTAGCATTTTAACTAATCCAAATCCAATATTCCAACAAGTGCTAGATAAATATTACAAAGGATTGGAAGACGAAAATACACTGCAGCTTATTAAAACAAAATAGCATTCTTAATTTTTGTAACGATTGATCAATAGTCTTAGAGACTGCCCACGGCCCAAATATTTAAATTAAAATGTGCTTCCATACACCACAAACCAAATTTGCTTTAGAAAAGAATCCGGAGAAATAAAAAACACCTAAACCATACTTACTAAAGAAGCCAATCCGCTTTTGGCGGAAATCCACAATCATAGAAAAAGAATAACGGAAGTTTTAAAACGACTTTGATTTACGAATCACTTGAGGTGAAATACGGGGGAATTAGAAAATAAAAAACCCTTTAACCGTTGATTTATAACGATTAAAGGGCTCTTAAAGTGCGGATAATAGGACTCGAACCTACACGCCTTGCGGCACCAGATCCTAAGTCTGGCATGTCTACCAATTTCACCATATCCGCGCAATTGTGGGTGCAAATATAAACATATCTTCTAACTTTCAAAGCAATTTATCAAAAAAATATTAATTCTCTTTTTTGTACTTTTGAAATTATAAAAAAAAAGTAATGGATAATATAAAATCGTACGTTCAACAACATAAAGATCGTTTTATAAACGAATTAATTGAATTATTGAAAATCCCATCGGTAAGCGCTGACACCGCTTATTGCCAAGATGTTATCGATACCGCTGCTGCCGTAAAAATAAGTTTGGAAAAAGCAGGTTGCGACACTGTCGAAATTTGTGAGACGGCGGGATACCCAATCGTTTACGGTGAAAAAATAATTGATCCAAGTTTGCCAACGGTTCTTGTGTACGGTCATTATGACGTTCAACCGCCGGATCCTATCGAACTTTGGACTTCGCCTCCATTCGAACCAATAATCAAGAAAACTGAAATTCATCCCGACGGAGCAATTTTTGCCCGTGGCGCTTGCGATGATAAAGGCCAAATGTATATGCATGTCAAAGCTTTTGAATATATGATTCAAAGCAATACTTTGCCGTGTAATGTAAAGTTCATGATTGAAGGCGAAGAAGAAGTAGGAAGTGTGAACCTGAAAATTTTCGTTGAAAACAATGTGGAAAAGCTTAAAAATGATGTGATTTTAATTTCAGATACTGGAATGATCTCAAATCAGCAACCGTCCATCACAACAGGTCTTCGTGGATTGAGTTATGTGGAAGTAGAAGTTACTGGGCCAAACCGCGATTTACACTCGGGTTTGTATGGTGGAGCAGTTGCGAATCCAATCAATATTCTAGCCAAAATGATTGCCTCACTGCATGACGAAAACAATCAAATCACTATTCCAGGATTCTATGATAATGTCGAAGAATTATCGCTGGAAGAACGAGCTGAAATGGCAAAAGCGCCTTTCAATTTAAACAATTATAAAAAAGCATTGGACTTAAATGATGTTTATGGCGAAAGCGGCTATGTGACTAATGAGCGAAACTCAATTCGTCCTACGCTTGATGTAAACGGAATTTGGGGTGGCTATACTGGCGAAGGCGCAAAAACCGTCATTGCTAGCAAAGCTTTTGCAAAAATATCGATGCGTTTAGTGCCTAATCAAGAATGGGAACACATCACTGAATTGTTCACTAACCATTTTACAAGCATTGCTCCTGCTGGCGTTACCGTAAAAGTAAAACCGCATCATGGCGGACAAGGATACGTTACCCCAATTGACAGCATTGGCTACAAAGCGGCGAATATGGCTTATACAGAAACTTTTGGAGTACCCGCAATTCCTGTACGCTCTGGAGGAAGCATTCCTATCGTGGCGCTATTCGAAAAAGAACTAAAAAGCAAAACAATTTTAATGGGATTTGGCTTAGACAGTGACGCCATTCACTCGCCAAATGAGCATTTTGGAATATTCAATTACCTAAAGGGAATCGAAACCATTCCGTTGTTTTATAAATATTTTGTGGAATTGAGTAAATAAAAATTCTCAAACTCGCTTTAAAAGTCCGCTTGTTCTTCTTAGAATAAACGGACTTTTTTATTTGGGCGTTTCCTTGTTGCAGCAATTCTCATAAAAATTCATGATGCTGCAAGCAACAAGGTCAGGTTTTCCGCTGCAATCTTTTTATCCGCCAAACGGGCGCATAAAAAGGATTTCCGCTGCAACCCTTAACGCGGGCACTTTTTTATAAAGATCTTTTACAATTCTAAAGGAAGTTCAACCTTCTGGCGTTTGGGAGACAATTATTTTGAAATAAGTTTGGCTATTTGTAAAAAAACTTTTAATTAGTAGGATAATATCTTATTTTGCAGAATAAAATTGTCAAAAAATGAGAAAATTAGCGTTGCTTTTAAGTTTTATAATTTTGAGTTTATCCTCATGTAAAACGAGCTTAATAAATCAAAAAATAGATAAAAGAAAAGAGGGACTTTGGATAGAAAAATATTCGCAAGATAGCACACAATATAAATCCATTGGGAAATATAAAAATGATGATCCCATTAAAAAGTGGAGATATAACCAAAATTCTATACTAATTAAGAGGGAAAAGTACAAGCAAAAACACTGTTTTACCCGCATTTACCATCTAAATGGAAAAATTCAATCTAAAGGAAAAACAGCATTAGACAACAGCACACAATATGCCCACTGGTATTATAGCGGCAACTGGAACTTTTATAACGAGAAAGGAAAACTAGTACTAAAGCGTTTTTATGAAAAAGGCAATCTCGTTACGGAAACGATCGTAAAAAATTAAAAAATATCGCAACTCGCTAATTTACAACAACAAATAATGGATAGCAGTTCAAATAATTTTCAGTGAGACAAAAAAATCCGCTTCGAAAGAAGCGGATTTATAAAATTAGCATTTTATCGATTTAGGTGGTTTGTGATTAAATTTAGGCCTAATTTCGGATTCGACACATTTACATAATACAAACCAATTCTCAAATTAAGCCAATTGCCCAAATCACTAGTAGCAAGTATTGGCAGATAGTACATTTTTTACTTAATATATTCGTCAATTTTTATATTTCTATTTTCATTATTCGCTTCCTCTATTGCTTTCAGAATAGTTGAGATTTGAATCTTATCAATCATTGTTTTATCAAAAAACACATATTCTATAGTCTTTGTGTTTTTAATATCATCTAGTGGATTTTTTGCAAGTAGCACTAAATCTGAATTATATCCTATTTTAATTTTCCCTGTATTGCTTTTCATCCAGCTACTTGGTGCAACGGTTGCCGAATAAAGTGCTTGTGAGTTTGTCATTCCAGATTGTGATAATGATTGTAATTCATCATGAAGTGAAAATCCTGGAACAACAGTTGCTACATTAGCATCTGTTCCTGCCATAATTGTAACTTTATTATCAACCAATGCCTTTGTCATAATATGAATCGCTTCTGCATAAGTTTTCCAAAAAGTTAACGATATTTTTTTTGCTTCAGATTCTTCTTCTCCGTCATATTCATATCCGTTTTTACCAGGCAACCAGCCCAATTTGTAAAGTGGAGTTCCTTCAATAATTTTAGGATTGGCATATTTTAATTCTATTTCTTTAAGTTTAGATTTTAAGGCAAATCTTTGTTTTGGTAAACTTTCAATTAACGAAATAGTAGAAGTTACACAAATATTGTTCTCTTTTAGTTTTTTTGCAATTTGGTCTGAATGTGCCTTTAAATAATTGATGTATTCTTTTGGATTTTTAGAAATTGATTTTCCGAAATCATCCATATTTTTTTTGGTTATTTCTTCAATATGAGCAATCTCTTTTTGACCTGATTGATAAAAAGTTTTTAAATTAACTAAAGGGATATGACCAACAACAGGGATGTTGTACTTTTTGGCAAGCTCGATTGTTGTTTTAAACATTTCCGGATTAACAAAACCATACATTTTTACAGCATCATAACCTTGTTTTTTTATTTTCTTTATCTCCTTTTCAGCATCCTCATTTGTTGAATAATTGACGGACTGTCTTGTCCAACTATAATAATAACCTGATAATCCACTCTCACTATATATTGGAGGAGATGTGATAAACATTCGTGGCCCAATTCCGTTTTTTTGTATTGCTTTTTTCCATTCTAAAGCTATAGGCCTTCCAGCCATTTCTCTGACATAGGTAACACCATTAACTAAATATAAAAATAAATCGTTCTTACTTTCTTTTAAATGTACGTGAGAATCAATAAGACCAGGAATTAAATATTTGTTTGTTCCATCAATAATGGTTGAGGAGTTATCTAGAAGTTGATTTTTTCCTAAATTAAATATCTTTCCATTTTTAATAATTACATCTTGATTTTTAATAAAATAAGTACAATCTTCTGAAAGTACATTGGCATTTTTTATTTGAATTATTTCAGATGGTTTAACAATTGAAGAAATATCAATAACTTTTGTCGATTTACCCAAAACGGTATTTAATTCGTTATCCGACCACAAAAACACACAAAAAGAAATACCTAATAATGCCATAACGACGTACAGCAATTTCCTAAATCTCATTTTTTTCATAAATTTATTACTTTGATTTGAGAGGCAAAAATAATTGAAAAACCACTGCAGTATAGGCTGTAATGAGGGATTAGGTATGAAATATGTCGTTTTAGGTACAAAAATTATAAGGACAATAAAAGCTCCTTAAAATTTTTAGAAACAGGCAGTTCAATTTGAGTCAGAAATATGGTGTCTTGATTTTTCCAAGCTTTAAAATGACTTGGATTTATTAAATGGGAACGATGGATTTGAACTAAAAAATCGAAATCTTTATGGATTTTTTTAAGTGTACTTCGAATTAATTTTGTCTTTATTTGACTTTCAACTAGAAAGAAAATTTCTACATAATTTTGTGAATTAGAGACACAAACCAAGTCCTTTTTTCTTATTTTTAAAATGTCTAACTTGTTTTCTCCTCTAATAACAATATTTTCGTCTTGTATTGGAATTAACTTAACAGAATATATCCTTGCTAAAACTATAATTGGAGTTGAAATCAAAGCAGATTTAAGAATAATTACTTGTAAAAATTCCAAAAAACCGAATCCTCCATTTAGAATGCGACTTTTGTAATAGGAATAGGTTATTACTAAAAAAAGGAAATGGAAAAGTAGAAGGATAATTATCTCAAAACCAATATTCCATTTTAATACTTTTTGATAGACACTTTTTTGAATTATAGCTATTAGTCCATAGCATAGAAATGAAATAAGACTAAATCCAACACTTATAAGAATCCATTGTCTTGAATTTATTGTTCCATCATCGAAAGGTTTGATAAAATAAGCGAAAATGAAAAACCAAAAACTGATAAAAATTCCGATTAGTAACTGATGGTTTATCGAAGCATTTATTTTTTTCATTTTGTATAAAAAGAGATAATTAAATAATTGGTTGTTGTTAGTTTTTTGGTTGCATTTCTGCCAACGTCAGTTTGTCTAAAAACCTAAAACAAGTCTCTGACAATTCCATATTTGAGATTTTTCAAAGATAGGAGTCCGACAACAAAAACTCAAAATTGAGACTTTTAAACAGTTTGACGTTCTCAGCTGTTATGTTGCTTGCTTTCATTTATCGTTCAGAATCTTCAATATTTCTTCAGAAGGAGCATCACATTCTGCGTTCGTTAAGTGCAATTCAAAAGCTTGATTCAACACTTCTTTAACAATTTTAGACAACTGATTTTTGGTAACACTTTTTTCTGGAAAGTCATAATCTATTTCAAGACTAAAAATAATATCGTCAACTTCCGTTTCGTAGTCATTTAAATCGGGAATACTATGTTCAGCATTTCCCAGAGGATTCCAGTACTTTAATATGGACTTAATTTGTTCGATTTTTTGTTGATTCATTTTGTCTGTGGGTGTTTCTATTTAGCTTCGCAACATTACTTAATTCCTATTTCTAGTTGCTGTATTTAATATTTAGTTCGGTTGCACGATACCGTTTTGTCGCCTAGCGATAAGGCGGAGAAAAAAGCCTAAACTTCCGGTTATAAACTGACTATGCAAGTACAAAACCACCTATTCCGCAAAAGGTCAATAAACTTTATCTTTTCCATTTATAGTTACTATTTATTTTCAAAAATAATATTTTGGTACATAATAAACTATTTTATCAGTAGTCTTTTAAAAAGTTGTTGATTAGCTACTATTTTTTCAGCGATATCACACAACGTTTGGCTAGTAGGCGACGGTCGGGGCTAATAATCCTAATACTTCGGTTAATCGCTATATTCCCAAATACAAAACCATCTTTAAATTAAGCCCAATCCGGCAATATTTCCAAACGGCAGTTATATACCGTTTGTCTTTTGGTCAGTGTATTTGTCGTTAAATAAATGATTTGGTTTTAGATAAACAATATTTTTTTTAAAATCTAGAAATATGTTAAATCTTTTTAAAACTTCATTACCTAAAATATGAATGTTTTTATTTTTCAAAGGTTTACTTGTCGTTAATTGTTGAACAGGAACATTCTTTAGTTTATAATTTCCAATTTTCAGAACTTTTAAATTGGAAGTAATGACTGGAATTTCATTTCCTTGAGCGCCTTTCATTATTACTTTGTTTACGATTTCCATTTTCTCGGTTGGAAACTTCCCTTGTTTTAATAAATCCCTATCTAACATTGCGGTTCTTTGATAACCAATATCAAATAGAAAAAGATCTTTATTAGTGACGCCATTTTGTTTAATTTTACTTGAAATTAAAAACAAGTCTTTCCAGAATTCCATTTTAAGTATAGCGAATTTGCTGTCTAATGTTACATGTTTTGGTAATTCAGAGTGAATAATCATAGCGTTATTGTCATAATTTAGTTCAACAATTTTGTCTTTGAAAAAGTCCCAACCAAATCTTCCGTCTGTTCCGTGTCCTGATAATTCAGCGTCGTATACTTTAGTTTTGTAATTTGTTTTTCCAATTTTTAAATTATAAAATTTGCTGTAAAGTTCAGTTGTCGATTTAAGTTTATTCTTTAAGATATCATTTAATAAAACTAATTCGGTTGTTCCCGTATCAAAATTTAAATTTAAAGTGTCTTTTTCATTAAAAACAGCTTTCACAAAAATTGTGTTTTGTTCGTTTATTGTCATTGCAATTGTGTCTCTTATTTCTAATTTTTGAGCAGAACCGTTTATAGAAATAATTAAAAAAGCAAGTAAAAAGGTTATTTTCATTTTTTGTATAATTTTCATTCAATCCTTGTCAATAGTTCTAGTTGGAATACTCATTCACTTTTAAATGAATTCCAACTCCTACATTCATAATTAATTTTTTATTTTGCCATTCAAGATTAATGTTGTCTCTGGAAACATAAGGACCACTGAAAACAGTTGAAGAAAATTTAATTGTATTGTATTCATTTTTAATATTTCCGTTGTTTTCAAAATCAATCCATTCAATCGCTACCAAAAAGTCATTTTCAAATGATAAATACTGATTTGTTAGATCAAACTTTACCATACCGCTTTTGGTGATTTTAATAATATTATCCTTTCCATTTTCTTTTATAAAACTAATAGTGTCATTTTTAATTTCATAAAAATTGATTCTAAAAGTTACAGATTTGTATTCAAAGTCAGGAATATTAAACTGAACACTTTTTAAATCATAAACTTTATTCTTTTTTACCGTAATTATTTTGCCTATTTCTGTACCTAAATTATTTGAAGTAAAGCAAGTCACAACATTGTCAGTTTCTGTTTTAGTTCCAACAATTTTTTCTTTAAATTTTCTTTTTCTATTTGATACGACAACTTCTTTTAAACTCTCCATTTTAGTGACGAGTTGAATTTCGTTTGTTTTTATAGGGATTTCAATTGTCTTTTTTTCAAAATTCAAATGTGAAAAAATTATTGCATCATTTTCTTTTATAGATGAATTTTCAATAAAAAAGTCTCCATTCAAATTGCTTACTGTTCCAATAGATTTTTCTTTAATCGATATATTTACGTATGGAATTCCTTTTCCGTATTGGTCTACACATTTTCCTTTTATTTGAGCAAAAGTTGAAGAAGCTAAAAGTAAACAAGCAATAAATAGTAATTTAGAGGTAAAATATATTTTCATTTTTTTTATAAGTTTAAATTTAAGACGAATAAATTTTATTTTTGTTACATCAAGTTATTGAATTCTCCTAATTCATAAAATGGCATACAACGTTTTGCGTATTTGCGAAGTGGCAGGGGAATAAATCCCCATCTTTAAATTAAAAAACCATCATTCCTAAACAGGAACAATCTTTCAATTAAACAGCAATCCTGCCATTTTTGCAAACTGCTATTATACGTGCGGTTGTTTATTTATTATTCTTTCAAATTTAATTTTTCAGTTTTCGTTTCTCATATTTTTAATGAGATTTCTTATTGATGCTAAATGACAAAACATAATAATCGGAACTATAAATGTTGGCAACCAACTAAATGGAAAATTTAGCATTGCAATATTCGGTTGTTCAAATGCGAATTTTTGAAACGGAGATGGAGTCGATAAGAATGCGTTTATGACAATATTTAGCAAAAGTCCAAGACAAATAAAGTTCCAAATTAAGATTCCATTTCGACTTAGCTTTCCATTTTGGATTCCATAATATGCAATAAATGGAGCGGTAATTCCTGCGATTATGTCAAAATTTCTACCTTCAAAAGTCATAAGTTCTGGAATAACTTTACTCGTAAACAACCAAAATAAAACAATTTCGACTGGAATTCTTATGCTATTTATGTAGGTTAATTTAATCAAATCCAAACTGTCAATAAATTCTTTTCCTTTTTTTGTCGCAAAAAGTAAAATAATTGTCAAAATTGTTGGTGCAATTCCAAAGATTAAAATTTTAGGTGGAATAGAATTAGTTTCAGAATTATAAACGTTTTTCAAAGTTAAAATTGCTTGAATTATCAGCCAAATGGTTAGCCCAAACAAAATCAGTTTCGATTTATTTCGGATATTTTCAGAACTTGAGTTTTTTATTGTCCAATAAAAAAGTAACAATGTTGCAATTGTTGTAATTGCAAAAGTTATTGTGATGAAATTTAGTAAATTTTCTATCATATTAATTGCTTTTCTATTTCGTTTCTCGTCAACTGAAGCTTAACGTCCCGCCGCTTTGAGATGGTGGGGATAAAATAAGCCCAAACTTTCAGTTGATGACTGAATTTTACAAGTACAAAACAACGTTTCAGTTTATAACCGAAACCCCACTATATCAAAACGGCTGTTAACTGTAGTGTTTTTCTTTGATTTGTCTTTAAAAATTTATTTAAAATCTGTTTAGTATCGGATGTCCAAATTCAATTCTCCAGTTCATTTCTAACATATTAGCATATTCTTCGTAATAGTTTGTTATTTCTGTGGATTTTAAAAATTCAGAAAAAAGACCTTTATTTTCATCAAAATTAAAAAATGAAACACCCCAATTGGAAATATTGAAGTTTTTTCTATTTTCAATATTTAATGTTCCTGTCCTAAAGTCATTAGAGAAAAATTCTTGATTTATTCTACTTCTTAAATTATATGTTTGCCCTTTTTTTAATTCTAATCCTTTGTAACCTCCAATTCCATTATATACTATTCTGAAACTATTACTTTTTATTTCACAAATATTTTTTAATTCTTCTCTGTTTTCTACCAGTTTGCTAATTGGAACTTCGGCATTATGCGTACTTTCTATTTTTTTTAGCTCATCAAATATTAAATCAGTCCAAATCCAATACATTCCTCTGCCTTTTCCTATTTTTGAGTTAGTTCTAAATTCATATGCACTACAGAAATTTTGTAGCTGTATTTTATTAATTTCGGTTAATACTTTTTTTACGCTCATTTATATTTATTCATTTTCAGCTTTAAGATTTCTTGCTTTTATAGCTTCTATATTATCGACCAAAAATTTTGACAATATTTCACAGTTTTTTGCTCTTACGCCAAGTGTTAAAAAATTAATTTTCATAAACTCTTCTTCTCCATAAAAAAATAAAAAAATTCTATCTCTTAATTGTTCGTTATTTCTGGAATTCCTAAAAGCTTGTGCAGCATCTTTGTTTGTTTGACCCCATTTTAGGTTAAGTTTATATAATGCAAATGCGTTTAAATTATCATTTCCATTTTCACAGCTTATTGCACAAGTATTTAATAAATCATTAAGAGCATCGTTTGGAAGCCCTTTCACTATTACATTTGTGTATTTTTTACTTTTAGATAAATTTTGTTTTGTTTGTCCAAACAGAAAAAAAGGAAAAATAAACATTATAATAATTACATTTTTCAAAATATTATTTTTCATACTTTAATAGATTTTTTTTAGCGGATTTTTTTTTTAACATTACAGTTAACTAGTATATAAGCGACACAAACCTTCGTATATACACCTAAATCTGGGCAGATTGCGCAAGGTCTGTTTCGCTTTACGTTTTCCAAATATAATTAAATTTTCTTACAATTTATAAAAAAACGGCGCATCAATGGAATGCTTTGCGTGAGGGATAGCAGCGAAAATCCTTTATGTTTTTTCTTTAAAAACATAAAGATTGCAGCGAACAGCCCGACCCGAAGTTGTGAGGAGGAACGACGAAACAATCTGCAGGGTCACGCCCAAAAAAAGGTATTCAATAAGCGAAGTGTATAAAAAAATCCGCAACTCTAGACTTTTATCAAGAGAAGCGGATTCAAACTACAATCTAAAACTATTAACTAAAAAACTTTTAACGGATTATATCCTAAATAAGGCATGGCTTGTTCTTTGAAAACAACCCCATATTCTTCTAATTCTTTCAAAATAGGTAAATACACTTCTTTACGAATTGGAAGCTGTACTCCCGGCGTGGTAATCTTACCATTTAGGATTAGTAATGTTGCCATTGCAACTGGCAAACCTACCGTTTTTGCCATGGCGGTATAGGTTTGATCTTCTCCTATGCACACCATTTTGGAATCTATTTGCTTTTTTTCACCATATAACTCGTATCCGAATTTATGGTACATCACAATCATATCTTTATCTTCGGGCTGAAGCGTCCAACTATCGCTCAATATTTTTTCCAGGATTCGTGCTGGAGTGGCATTTTTAAGTCCAACAATTTTTTTGTGGCTGAATAAATCCAGCTCCACTAATTTATCCCACATAATATCATCTTGGTCAATTTTTAGAATCAGTCGAACTTTTATTTCAACAGAATCCGTTGGATGGTAAGGCAAAAAAGAATTAACAAATTTGCGGTAGCTCATGTTTTCAGAATCTTCCATAACGTAACTGTCATCCGTCATTCCCAATTGCACAAACATATTCCACGCTTTTGAAAACCCAACCCGACGGATTGTTCCTCTATATAAGGTAAGAACATCGTCTAAGCCATATACACTTCTGTATTTTAGCGAATCCCTATTCGAATACGCTTCAAATCTACCGTAGCCTTCCACGTCCAAAAATTCTGTTCTTCTAAACAAATTACAATACGGAATGTATTTATACGCTCCTTCCTGAATAAACTTGGCAGCACCGCCTTGACCGGCAAGAACCACGTTGCGGGGAGCCCATGTGAATTTATAATTCCAAAGATTCGTGTCTGATTCAGGCGCTACAAGTCCGCCACAAAAGGATTCAAACAAAAGCATTTTTCCTCCTTTATCACCAATTTCATCAATGACTTTCATGGCGCTCATGTGGTCAATTCCCGGATCTAAGCCAATCTCATTCATGAAAATAAGATTGTTTTCTTTTGCAGCAGCGTCTAATTCTTGCATGGCATCACTGACATAGGAAGCGGTAACCATACTTTTTTTATAAACAATACAATCTCTGGCAACCTCAATATGCAAGTGAGCCGGTAACATCGAAATAACGATATCCGCTTGTTGTATCGCTATTTGCCTTTGATCTTTATCATAAATATCAAGAGCTATTGCTGTAGCATTGGGGTGATTATTGGTTTTCTTTTGAGCCAATGCCAATGATAAATCGCCAATAACTAGATGCAAATTCTCTTTTTCTGATTTATCCAGAAGATAGTGTATCAGCGACGAAGCCGATCTTCCTGCACCAATGATAAGTATTGTTCTCATTTTTTTATAATTATAACACAAACATACAAAATTGTTGTATTTATAACAAATAGCTCGAATAAAATTTCAAAATAATAAAAAGCTAAAAATAAATAACCCTGAAAAATATAAATCTGTATAATGCCACTTTGTGCAAAGTATCTTCTGAATTCCTTTAATTTGAATAGAATATGAGATAAATTTGCATTGAAAAATAAATGACAAAATGGACAAAAAAATAATTTCGACTGGAGCAGTTTTTGGAATGTTAGCAATCATATTAGGTGCTTTTGGTGCACATGCCCTAAAAAAAGTACTGTCTCTGGAACAACTTTATACTTTTGAAACCGGAGTACGCTACCAAATGTACCAGGCACTCTTTTTATTATTCGTTGGCATCATGACAGACGTATCTCAAAAAGCAAAGAAAACAATCTATAATCTGGTACTTTTTGGTGTTATTTTATTCTCAGGCTCTATTTATTTATTGGCCACAAATACACTCACTCCTTTCGATTTTAAAGTGATTGGTTTTGTGACTCCCATCGGTGGACTCTTTTTAATACTGGCTTGGGGAGTATTACTTTTCCATATTATAAAGAAAAAACAACAAAACTTAGATAATTAAATCCTATCTAAAATATAAGTTCTACTTTTGCAGTCGATAAATTAAACTACACAATACATAATTTTATGAATAATAACACACCGTTTACGCAATCGATTTCGCTAGAAAACATAGGAATTGAAAACGCAAAGATTCATTACCAATTATCAGCCAACGAATTACATGAAAAGACAATTGCATTGGGTCAAGGAATTGAAATTTCGAATGGCGCTTTAGCTGTCAACACTGGCGAATACACAGGACGCTCTCCTCTGGATCGATTTATCGTGAAAGACAGCATTACTGAAAACCAAGTTTGGTGGGGAAAAGTAAATATTCCTTTTGAACCTAAAGCATTTGATGCTTTGTATAAAAAAGTCACGACTTATTTATCAAATAAGGAGGTTTACGTAAGAGATTCTTATGTATGTGCCGATCCTAATTACAGATTAAATGTTCGAGTGGTTACAGAAACTCCTTGGGCAAATTTATTTTGTTATAATATGTTTTTGAGACCTGAAACTAAAGAACTTGAAAACTTTACACCAGAATGGACTCTGTTATGTATTCCCAGTTTCTTAGCAGATCCAGCTGTAGATGGAACCCGTCAAAGCAATTTTGCTATTTTAGATTTTACCAAAAAAATTGTTTTAATAGGTGGAACAGGATATACAGGTGAAATGAAAAAAGGAATTTTTTCTGCTTTGAATTTCATTTTACCAGTTTTCAAAAACACTTTACCAATGCATTGCAGTGCCAATGTAGGAAAAGAGGGTGATACTGCCATTTTCTTTGGATTATCCGGAACAGGAAAAACAACTTTATCTGCGGATCCAGCCAGAAAATTGATTGGTGATGATGAGCACGGTTGGACAAATGAAAATACCGTTTTTAATTTTGAAGGAGGTTGCTATGCAAAAGTGATCAATCTTTCAGAAGAAAATGAACCGGATATTTTTAGAGCTATCAAAAGAGGCGCTATTTTAGAGAATGTAATCATTAACCAAGAAACGAATGAAGTTGATTTTGATGATGTTTCAATCACTCAAAATACTCGCGTAAGTTACCCTATTTACCATATTGATAACATTCAGCCCGGTTCTATTGGGGAAAATCCTAAAAATATATTTTTCTTAACTGCCGATTCTTTTGGTATTTTGCCTCCAATTTCAAAATTAACACCTGGCCAGGCTGCTTACCACTTTATTTCTGGATACACTGCAAAAGTTGCCGGAACAGAAGCCGGTATTACAGAGCCTCAGCCTAATTTCTCCGCTTGTTTCGGTGCTCCTTTTATGCCTTTGCACCCTACAAAATATGCTGAAATGTTAAGCAAAAAAATGAAAGATGCAAATGTGACGGTTTGGTTAATTAATACTGGATGGACTGGTGGTCCTTACGGAATTGGAAGTCGAATGAAACTGAAATACACACGTGCTATGATTACAGCCGCATTAAACGGAGAATTAGACGACGTAGCGTATGAGAATCACAAAGCATTTGGAATTGCAATACCACAATCTTGTCCAAATGTGCCTGTTGAAATATTAAACCCCAGAAACACATGGGAAGATGCTGAACTGTATGATCAAAAAGCAGTTGAATTAGCTCAAAAATTCAAAACTAATTTTGCTAAGTTTGAAGAATTTGCAAATCCCGAAATTATGGCGGGAGCACCCATCGTATAAGTTAATTATAATTCAAAAAAGAAAAAGAGCTGTTCCTTACGAATGGCTCTTTTTTATTTGGCCAAACTGCACACTTCGTCTTATGCAGACAAAAGAATTCTTTTCTTACAAGAACCAAGGCTAATCAAAAACATATCAACTATTCATACCAATATTAAATTATTGGCGTTAAATTTGTTATCATCAATCACCCGAGCTAGAATAGCGAACTGGCGAAGCAATCAAAATCATCAATCATGTTAAAAAATTTTTTTATTCTTTGTTCCGGAGCCGACAAAGAACTTCTTAAAGGCTGCTCCGAGGGCGAACAAACCAAATATGTTGGTATTGGCGCCACCGTTTTCTTTACTGCCGTTATGGCTTTTATTGCCAGCGCTTATGCCCTTTTTACCGTTTTCGACAATGTCTATCCCGCCTTACTTTTTGGATTGGTCTGGAGTTTACTTATCTTTAATCTGGATCGGTTTATTGTTTCTACTATTCGAAAAAGAGACAAATTTGGAAGTGAATTTCTACAGGCAACTCCACGAATTATCCTTGCGGTGATAATTGCCATTGTGATTTCGAAACCATTGGAAATTAAAATCTTCGAAAAAGAAATCAATACTGTTTTATTGAAAGAGAAAAATGCCATGGCTTTGAACAACAAAAAAGAAGTGGCTAATTATTTCAAATCGGATTTAGACAAAAATAAAACCGAAATCGATAAATTAAAATCAGAAATTACGAATAAAGAAAAAGAAGTCAATACACTTTATGAAACCTACATTACCGAAGCCGAAGGAACGGCAGGAACTAAAAAACTAGGCAGAGGTCCCGTTTTTAAAGAAAAAATAGCCAAACATGATTTGGTTAAAAAAGAACTCGACACTTTACAAAAAACCAACTTGGCTAAAATTGCTGAAATGGAGATAAAAACCAAAACACTTCAAGCCGATCTACACAAGAAAGTCACCGACACGCAACCTATAATTGATGGATTTGACGGTTTAATGGCGAGAATCAATGCACTGGATAAATTGCCTTGGCTGCCTTCATTTTTTATAATGCTTTTGTTTCTAGCCATTGAAACTTCTCCGATAATCGCCAAACTCTTATCTCCCAAAGGAGAATATGATTTTAAATTAGAGGATCTGGAAACGGCGTTAAAAGCCACTTTGGAACAAGATAAATACCAACGCGGTCTACTGGTAAAAACCAGTGCTTCCATGCATGATAAAGTCTATGAAGATATTGCACAGGATAAAAATCTATACGATTTACAGCGGAAGAAAGCGACTGAATTGCTCGAACTACAAGCACATAATTTTGTAGAGAAACAGAAAAAGACTTTATAACCGTTGTACTCCTGCAAGGTTTTGTAAACCTTGAAGAAAAAACAAACCCGACAAGCTTTAACGTGTCGGGTTTTGTATTTTAAAAAAAAACTTTAAATTGTGACTTCGTAACTACATGTGACTTAAAATTTCTTTTTTGAAAGCATCATATTCGCCTTGCAAAATTAGACCGTTATCAAGCAATTTTTTATAATTCTGCAATTTTTCAAAAAGCTGATCTTGTGACAAACCACTTAATCCGTTTTCTTTTGGAGTCTCCGCTAAAATATTAAATTGCTCTTTTTCCATGTTGAAAACTGGCGGCGTGGCTGGCATTATTTCAGCAAAACTAGTCACTTCCTCTGTTTCCATTTCTTCAATAATCTCAAATTCTTCGATTGGTTCCACTAAAACGTCCTCAATAATCGTTGCATTTAATACCGCTCCATTTTTTAAAATATCCAATTGCTCTTTTGCATACGTGAAAATCTTTCTGGCTTGAATTTTAGGAATATAATCAATAGAAACTTCCATATTAGTTCTGGTCGTAAAAGAAAACTCGGAACCCAGAATATTTTCTTTTACAAAAGTCCCTTCTATCTCGTCCCAAGTATAATCAATAAAATTCATAGATAGTCCAAGATTTTTTGGCTGACAAATAATGATTCTTTTGTTCGTCAAGACAATACTGTCCGGTAAAACGGTAATTGCTGGTTTTTTTTGAACAGCGATGTATCCTATTTCTTCATTCTTCATCAATAAATCACTCAATTTTGAAGCGATTTTTTCGATGGCTTTTGGATCTTGTTCCTCGTTTAAAAACTTTTTAAATTGTTCTTTCATATGATAGGCTGAATTTATTTCAGTTTATGTTTATAATTTTACTCGAAATTTATTCGCAAAAGTAATGCCTAATTTTCTAATTCCTGAATTTCGTTTTGCAATTTCTTTGTTAAACTTTTGAAAACCAATTCGTAGGAATGATCAATCAATTCTTTAATGAGCACCTCCGGCAAAGCTGCATTTATATTTATGGTGTTCCAATGAATTTTACTCATGTGAAACCCGGGCTTAATGTCATCATATTGCGCACGCAATTCCTCAGCACGCTCCGGATCAGATTTCAAATTAACTGAGGGCTCGCCTTTTTCCCATTGACTTAAAGAAGATAACGCAAACATTTTGCCTCCTACTTTAAACACCAATGTATCTTCATCAAAAGGAAAATGTTCCGTTACACCTTTTTTAGAAAGGCAGTGTTCGTAGTAAGTTTCTAAGTTCATTGTTTTATTTTTTTCCTATTACGCCTAAATGCGTATCCTTGAAACCTGTTTCATATTTCAATCCATAACCAAACATTCGATCCATCGAAGAATGCGTAAATAAAATCACTCCTGAAAGTTGAATCTCATTCTGATGAAAATAAACTCCAACAAGATATAATATAATGGCAATTCCTCTGTGATGAAACAAATTATAACTTAAAGCTCCTATTTTATTTCCAAAAACATATCCGATCATTGATAAATCCGGCATTAAAATCAAAACTAAAAACCACCACCAAGCATAATCCAATTGATTGAAAAGATAAATTCCAAACACAAATAACCCAAATTCTTCTAGTTTGATACTTGTTTTCATACTATTATTTTTTCCATCATTTTTTCTGGATGTGCCAAAGCTTTAAAGCCAAATTTCTCATATAAAAAATGCGCATCTGAAGTAGCCAATCTCCAAATTTTAACTTCTTTCAATTTAGGATCCGTCATCATACTGTTTATTAGAATAAAGGAATATCCTTTCCCTCGATGTTCTTCAGTGATAAAAACATCCATCAGATAAGCAAAAACAACATAATCCGTAACCACTCTGGCAAAACCTATTTGTTTGTCATTTAAATAAATTCCAAAACAAAATGAATTATCAATCGTGATTTGAACTTCTTCAATCGTTCGGCCTGCTGCCCAATAAATATCTTTTAGA
This sequence comes from Flavobacterium xylosi, assembly GCF_042787345.1. Taxonomy (NCBI): domain Bacteria; kingdom Pseudomonadati; phylum Bacteroidota; class Flavobacteriia; order Flavobacteriales; family Flavobacteriaceae; genus Flavobacterium; species Flavobacterium xylosi. The sequence goes on from NZ_JBHZPZ010000005.1 coordinate 24,351, forward strand.
AACTGCTGGATAAACGAAACGTCCAGCATATTTTTATCGGTTGAAACAGACACGAGCCCATAAGGCGAACTGGCGGAGCATATCATATTTTATAGAGTATTGGTTTACTGGGACTCGCGTCATTCTCGAAAGAGGCAATTTGTAAATTCAACAAATAGCTTCCGTCTTGTATTTCATTCGAAACAAAAATCATTTCGGTGATTGTCGATTCCAATCTTGCATCAGCATTTAAATCATTAACGTCTTTTACATTCCAAAACGCCTTGTGCGCCAATAATTTTCCATCGTCTTTTTCTTTATCGACACTCGGTAAATCAATCAGCAGATGCTGAATCCCGCTTTTGCGAATAAACAACGCCGCATCTTCGTTCAGATAAGGAGGATTCATATTGGAATATTTTAAATGTTTTTTGGCTTCTAAATTGGGTAAAGTTCGAATAACGATTGCTTCCGGGGTTTTTCCATTCAAAACTTTTTCAAGCTGACTTTTAGCAATCACCAAATCTTCTCCATGCAATTCCGGTTGAACCGAAACCAATTCAGCCAAAAAGAAAAATTGTTTTAACGATTGATTAATGCTGTAAAATTCTCGTGTAATATGACCCAGACATTCCGTATGAGTTCCGTGTCCGTGTGGATTGAAAAAAATATTATTAAAATTGGTAGATGATTTCCCTTCCGAAACTTTGCCAATCCAATCCCCAAAAACAACAGGTTCAATTACTGGTTTTTCGATATACCAAGCAATTGGATTTTCATCGGTATTCGTTAATGGAATCGAAATATCGATAGGTTTTGACAAATCGACTTCGAAGGATTGGTTGTTATGTTGAATTGTTGATAACACAAATTATTTTTTTATGCCGCTAAGGTGCTAAGGCGCAAAGTTTCGTGTCAAACTTTACTTATTTCTTTGTGCCTTTGTGTCTTTGTGGCGAATTTTAACTATTCCAAATTTAAGTAAAACAAATCACTTGCAATTCCGTCTGTCAAAAACTTTCCTTTTTTGGTGGGTTTTAAAATATCATTTTCAATGTAAACTAAATCATCATCAAGGAACTTCTGAACTTGCTTATGGAGATATTGCAGATATTTGCTTCCAAATTCTTTCCCAATTCTAACAAAAGAAACGCCCCAAATCGTTCGCAAACCCGTCATGATATATTCGTTGTAACGATCCGTAATCGAAAGGATTTCTATTTCGTTTGGCAACTTATCTTCTTGAATGGATTTTAAATAAAGAGAATTATTCGAAATATTCCAGCTTCGGGAAATGCCATCATAACTGTGCGCAGATGGACCAATTCCTATGTATTTTTTCCCTAACCAATATGCCGAATTGTTCTTGGAAAAATAATTTTCCTTTCCAAAATTCGATAATTCGTAATGAATAAAATCTTTCGCCTCGAGTGTTTCCACCAAAATAGCAAAATGTTCTTGGGCGACTTCATCTTTAGGCGCTGCAATTTTCCCTGTTTGTATCAGTTTATTCAAAGCCGTTTTGGGTTCCACTGTCAAGGCATAACTCGAAATGTGCGGAATCCCAAAACTCAAAGCCGTTTCTATATTTTGTTTCCATTTTTCGTTGCTCATTCCAGGAACTCCATAAATCAAATCAAGGGAAATGTTATCAAAATACTTAGTAGCTTCTTCTAAGCATTTTTTGGCTTCCGCCGAATTATGCGCCCGATTCATCATTTGCAAGTCATCTTCAAAAAAAGACTGAATTCCTATGCTTAAACGGTTAATTTTACTTTTAGACAATTCGATTATTCGCTCTTCAGACAAATCATCAGGATTTGCTTCAAGTGTGATTTCGGGATTTTCTGAAACAGAATAATTTTTACACACTTCACCAATCAGGAAATTAATCTCTTCGGAAGTTAAAACACTTGGCGTTCCTCCACCGAAATAAATGGTTTCCACCGTTTGGTTTTCAAACTCACTTTTGCGCATTTGAATTTCTTTGGCAATAGCCAAAACCATTTCTTCTTTCTTCTTCATCGAAGTCGAAAAATGAAAGTCACAGTAATGACAAGCCTGCTTGCAAAAAGGGATATGTATGTAGATTCCGCTCATTAATTTAGTGTTCAGTCGCAGTCGCAGTTTCCAGTTACTGCGACTAAAAACTATTTTTTAACTCTATTTTCATTATTCTTAACAAAAGCATCCCAACCGGTATAACTTTTCTCGCCAACCACTTTCCCCGAATTGAAAAAATGACAAACCGCTGCTGCTAATCCATCGGTGGAATCTAGGTTTTTGGGTAATTCTTTCAGTCCTAATAATTGTTGGAGCATTTTAGCAACTTGTTCTTTGCTGGCGTTTCCGTTTCCGGTAATTGCCATTTTTATTTTCTTAGGTTCGTATTCCGTAATGGGAATATCTCTAGAAAGCCCCGCTGCCATTGCCACGCCTTGTGCGCGTCCTAGCTTCAGCATCGATTGTACATTTTTACCAAAGAAAGGTGCTTCAATAGCAATTTCATCTGGATTGTGGGTGTCGATTAACTCGATGGTCCGTTCAAAAATAATTTTCAGTTTTTGATAATGATTGTCATATTTGGACAATTGCAATTCGTTCAGTTGCAAAAATTCCATTTTTTTGTTGACAATTTTTATCAATCCAAAACCCATAATCGTTGTTCCTGGGTCAATTCCTAATATGATACGCTCGTTTGCCAATTTTAATTTGTTATTTTGCACTAATGATTACAATTCCAGACAAAACTAAACAATTCCTCGTACTTCTAATCAAACTTTTGATTGTAGGTGGCGCCTTTTATTTTATTTACGATCAATTGACCAATAACGACAAACTCGATTGGCAAAAATTCATTGTTTTATTCCAAAAAAACCAGTCGGTTAGCGGAATTGCCTTCATTTTATTTCTCAGTGTTTTGAATCGTTTTTTTGAAATCTTGAAATGGCAAAATTTAGTTGGGTTTATCCACAAAATATCCCTTAGCGAAGCTACTAAACAAGTTCTTGCGGCGCTTACTGCCGGACTCTTTACACCAAACGGCGTAGGCGAATATGCCGGAAAAGCATTGTTTTTCGAGAAAAGTGAAACCAAAAAAGTCATTTTTTTAAACCTGATTTGCAACGGAATCCAAATGATTTTAACCGTTATTTTTGGGGTTTTCGGTTTACTGTATTTCAACGCACAATACAATGTGATTACTACAAAAACCGTTCTGATTCTGTTTGGCATTTGTTTTTTGGCATTTGGAATCTTGTTTTCTTTAAAAAAAATAAACATCAAGGGCTATTCCATAGAAAAGCTGATTTATAAGATTAACGAAATCCCAAAACCCATTCATCAAAAAAACATCTTTTTGGCGATTTGTCGTTTTCTGGTTTTTTCGCATCAATATTACTTTTTGTTCCTTGCTTTTGATGTTGACTTGCCATATTTAACAGCTATTGCCACTATTACAAGTGTTTATTTTCTGGCTTCCTCCTTGCCTACTTTTCAGTTTTTGGACTTCGCCGTAAAAGGAAGTGTGGCTGTATATTTCTTTGGAATTCTTGGCGTAAACGAATGGATTGTTATTTTTATAACCACGCTGATGTGGTTTCTGAATGTGGTTTTACCAGTGATAATTGGTACTTATTATGTGTTGAATTTTAAAGTCCTCTCCCCAACCCTCTCCAAAGGAGAGGGAGACGAAACTTAATAGAAAGATGATGATGACAATTGTTTTATACATCGTAATCCTCTTTTATTGCTCGGCGATAATTGTCCTGTTTTATGGCTTCACCAAAGTAAATACTATTGATTACACAGGCTTAACGCCAAAAACAAAATTCTCGATTATAGTTCCTTTTCGGAATGAAGCTAAAAATCTGCCTGTTTTATTAGACAGTTTATCCAAGTTGAATTATCCGATGGAATTGTTCGAAGTGATTTTAGTCGATGATGAATCTGAGAAAGTGTTCAGTGTTCAGTGTTCAGTGTTCAGTGTTCAGATAATAAATAACGTGCGGGTTTCGAATTCGCCCAAGAAAGATGCGATAGTGACTGCAATGCAAATCGTGAATACCGATTGGATCATCACCACTGATGCTGATTGTGTGGTGAATAAAAACTGGTTATTGACATTGGATAATTACATTCAGCTACACGATGTTACGATGATTGCCGGCGCTGTAACTTATGATTGCAAAAATTCATTTCTCCATCATTTTCAACAATTGGATTTAGCGAGTTTACAAGGTGCCACGATTGGGAGTTTTGGGATTAACAAAGGATTTATGTGTAATGGCGCCAACTTTGCCTACACCAAATCATTTTTCCAAGAATTGAATGGCTTTAATGGAAATGATGGAATCGCCAGTGGTGAGGATGTTTTCCTGTTACAAAAAGCGGTTGCCCAATTTCCTGAAAAAGTCTATTATTTGAAATCTGAAAATAACATTGTCATCACAAAACCATTGAACGACTGGAAATCATTATTTTATCAAAGAGTGCGCTGGGCTTCAAAAACAAGTTCGTATCAAAGTCGGTTTGGGAAAGGATTGGGACTAGTAGTTTTTATGGGGAATTTAAGTTTAGTCCTAGGTTTTATACTTTCGGTTTTGGGTTTATTTTCATTCTTGAATATGGTTTTGTTATTCGCATTTAAGTTTGCCCTTGATACCATTTTGATTTACAAGACAAATCATTTTTTGACCAAAACTAAAATGAGTTATTTAATTCCGAGCAGCTTGTTGTATCCTTTTTTTAGTGTAAGTGTGGCTTTGTATTCGTTGTTTGGAAAATACGAATGGAAAGGAAGAAAGTTCTAGATTTTAGATTGAAGATTAACGATTGTTGATTTTAGATTTTTTTACAACAACGCCTCTTGTTTTTCACAAAAGCCCTAGCCCAGATGGAAACGGCATCCTTTTTCTTTTTGTTTAAAAAGAAAAAGATATAGTGTACAGCTGGAAATAGCTCCTAGAAAAACTATTCCACTTTAAGAATCACGGGAAGTATAAACTGCGTTTTTACTGGAATCCCGCGTTTAATGGCTGGATTTACTTTTGGAAAATCGACTAAACGGGCTTGCAGTATGCTGTCGATTTTTACTTTGTCGTAAGCCACTGAATCTTTAGGGAATTGCGGTTCGAATTTGATAGTAGAATTAGGAAATACAGTAACCTTAACCTCAATCGTGTCCAATTCCGGATAGAGAACCGAAAGTGTATCTGCACTCAATTTCTGCTGAATAAGCTGGGTTAAAACTTCAAAAAAACATTGTTGACGCTGGGTTTTATTCTCGATTTTTTCACAATCTGCCACCGATGGGTATTCATCAACTTCTTTCCAATTGATGGTTTTTAATTCTTTTTGCAGCAATTCTTTTTCTGAAGGCACTTGCTTGTCGAAGTATTGACAGGAATTAAAAAGTAGGATTACTAATAAAAGGTAATATTGCTTCAAGGTTTTGTTTTTGAATGGGACTAATATTTTATAAAAATACAATTATTTTTTTGGAGATGCCTTAGACAACAAATAATCTTCATAAGATTCCGCAAACCATTTCTTTTTATTTTCAGCAGCAATCTGTTTTTGATCCGGATACAAAGCGGCCAATCGATCTGAAAAAATACCGATTTGAATCGTATAATTACAGAATTGTGATTTGGTTAGCAGCATTTTTGAATCTGATTTCTTTTCAAAAAATTCAAAAAAGAGTTGATCAAATTGTTTTAGAGAATAATTCAATACTTTTACTTTATTGACAACATAAAGGGAGTCTTTTAAAAGATTGTCGCTACTGCTTTCCTTTTTTCCCTGCGCTATTAAAGTACCGAAATACATAGCGAAATAGAGCGAAATGGAACGGATCAAAATTATTTTTCTCATACTCATTTACAAAATAAATGTTGCTTCTTTGTTCTTCAAAAATACTAAAAAATAGCTTATGGACATATTGTTTTTGATTCTCGGTTTTATTTGCATGATAGTAGGCATTTTCGGGAGTTTTCTGCCAGTTTTACCTGGACCGAGTATTAGTTGGGTTGGTTTATTGTTGCTTTATTTCACAAATGCGCTTCCTGCAAATTATTGGATACTTGGAATTGCTTTATTGATTACTGTAATTATATCTGTTTTGGATTATGTGATTCCGTCTAAAGGAACCAAAAAATTTGGCGGAAGTTCTTATGGTATTTGGGGAACAAACATTGGTTTGGTTATTGGGATTCTTGCTCCTATTCCTTTGGGATTTATTATCGGGCCTTTTGTCGGCGCCTTTCTGGGAGAACTCCTTTATGACTCTAAAAACCATAAGCGAGCTTTAAAGGCTGCCACCGGATCATTGTTGGGCTTTCTGGCTTCAAGTTTCATGAAGTTTTTAGTTTGCATGATGTACCTGGGATTGTTTCTGGCAATTGTCTGGCAACATAAATCAGAGTTGTTTTGATTGTCCTATAAACAAAAAAAGCTTTTCAGTTACGAAAGGATTTCCCCAATATTAGTCTCGTTTTTGGAACGAGAGGACTCGAACCCGTCTCGCCCCAAAAGACGAGATGATAGGCACATATCCTAACCAATTCTATGATAGCAACAGCGTCATTGACTTTGAATCAATGATTCTATTGATTTTCTATTCAGTTTTTTTAATCGTAACTCTTCTACTAAAGTTTCTTTCTTTGTTCCAAATGCTTTTGAATATACTAATTCCCAAATCCCTTTATTGGAAGTATATTTACTCCTATTTTCATTATGATACAATAGTCGTTGGGCAACATTTTCACTAAAGCCTTTGTAATAAATATCGAAATTTTTAGAATAGATGATATAAACGTAATACATATAACTAATCTTTAAACAAAAAAAGCCTTTCAATTACGAAAGGCTTTTCCCAATATTAGTCTCGTTTTTGGAACGAGAGGACTCGAACCCGTTTCGTCCCAAAAGACGAGATGATAGGCATATATCCTAACCAATTCTATGATAGCAACAGCGTTATTGACTTTGAATCAATGATTCTATTGATTTTCTATTCAGTTTTTTTAATCGTAACTCTTCTACTAAAGCTTCTTTCTTTGTTCCAAATGCTTTTGAATATACTAATTCCCAAATCCCTTTATTGGAAGTATATTTACTCCTATTTTCATTATGATACAATAGTCGTTGGGCAACATTTTCACTAAAGCCTTTGTAATAAATATCGAAATTTTTAGAATAGATGATATAAACGTAATACATATAACTAATCTTTAAACAAAAAAAGCCTTTCAATTACGAAAGGCTTTCCCCAATATTAGTCTCGTTTTTGGAACGAGAGGACTCGAACCCGTTTCGTCCCAAAAGACGAGATGATAGGCATATATCCTAACCAATTCTATGATAGCAACAGCGTTATTGACTTTGAATCAATGATTCTATTGATTTTCTATTCAGTTTTTTTAATCGTAACTCTTCTACTAAAGCTTCTTTCTTTGTTCCAAATGCTTTTGAATATACTAATTCCCAAATCCCTTTATTGGAAGTATATTTACTCCTATTTTCATTATGATACAATAGTCGTTGGGCAACATTTTCACTAAAGCCTTTGTAATAAACATCGAAATTTTTAGAAAAGATGATATAAACGTAATACATATAACTAATCTTTAAACAAAAAAAGCCTTTCAGTTACGAAAGGCTTTCCCCGATATTAGTCTCGTTTTTGGAACGAGAGGACTCGAACCCGTCTCGTCCCAAAAGACGAGATGACAGGCATATATTCTAGCCAATTCTATGATATCAGCAGCGTTATTGACTTTGAATCAATGATTCTATTGATTTTCTATTCAGTTTTTTTAATCGTAACTCTTCTACTAAAGTTTCTTTCTTTGTTCCAAATGCTTTTGAATATACTAATTCCCAAATCCCTTTATTGGAAGTATATTTACTCCTATTTTCATTATGATACAATAATCGTTGGGTAACATTTTCACTAAAGCCTTTGTAATAAACATCGAAATTTTTAGAAAAGATGATATAAACGTAATACACATAACTAATCTTTAAATAAAAAAAGCCTTTCAGTTACGAAAGGCTTTCCCCAATATTAGTCTCGTTTTTGGAACGAGAGGACTCGAACCCGTTTCGTCCCAAAAGACGAGATGACAGGCATATATCCTAACCAATTCTATGATAGCAACAGCGTTATTGACTTTGAATCAATGATTCTATTGATTTTCTATTCAGTTTTTTTAATCGTAACTCTTCTACTAAAGCTTCTTTCTTTGTTCCAAATGCTTTTGAATATACTAATTCCCAAATCCCTTTATTGGAAGTATATTTACTCCTGTTTTCATTATGATACAATAATCGTTGGGTAACATTTTCACTAAAGCCTTTGTAATAAATATCGAAATTTTTAGAAAAGATGATATAACCGTAATACATATAACTAATCTTTAAACAAAAAAAGCCTTTCAGTTACGAAAGGCTTTCCCCAATATTAGCGGTCTGGACGGGACTCGAACCCGCGACCCCATGCGTGACAGGCATGTATTCTAACCAACTGAACTACCAAACCTGCTGCTTTATTACTTCACTATGCCCTTATTTTCATAGGAGTTCAGTGAACTTGTTTGCGGTGGCAAAGATACAATAGATTTCCATTTATACACTGGAAACTTAAAAAATATTCTTCACAAATTTTATATAATAAAGTACGATACCGAACTTCCTTAAAATCAAAAAAGCTATCCACAAAAGTGGAAAGCTTTTCATTGGTCTAACTACTAAACCCGCTACGAGTTACAAATTCGTAGCAAACAACACAACTAACGTTAAAAACCTTATGGGGCAAAAAAGCCTTTCTGTTACGAAAGGCTTTCCCCAATATTAGCGGTCTGGACGGGACTCGAACCCGCGACCCCATGCGTGACAGGCATGTATTCTAACCAACTGAACTACCAAACCTGCTGCTTTATTGCGGTGGCAAAGATACAATAGATTTCCGTTTACGCAAGTGTTTTTATGAGAAATATTCAATAAAATTTCACCCCATTATCCAAAGTTTTGTTTTTCAACTAAGTATGTCGTCAAAATATTTTCAAAACTTTCGCCAACACTCACCGGAACGTACTTTATTCTGTTTTGCGCACAGGTCAACGCAAGCTTTTTGAAGTATCTTTCTGTTTGTTTTTCGTATTCTTGTTTCACATTATCTGCAAAAATGGCCACTTCTTCACCCGTTTCTACATCGATAAACTTCCTTGGAGCATTATCAAAGTCAAAATTTAGCTCCGTTTTGCTATCAACCACATGAAATAAAACTACTTTATGCTTATTATGTTTCAAATGCTGCAAGGCATTAAACAGCGCTTCTTCTCCCGTCCCGAGACTTCGGGATTCGGGACCGGATTGAAACATATCGGTAAACAAAATAATCATGGAACGGCGATGAATCTTCTCGGCTATTTGATGTAAAAAGGTAATTGTGTCCGTACTTTTTTTAACTGTTGGTTTTTCCAACAGGTTTTCAAGAGCATTTAAAATCATTCGATGATGACGATCACTGCCTTTTTCAGGCGCGTAGTACTCATACGTGTCCGAAAACACACTTAGACCTATAGCATCGCGTTGTTTCTTTAATAGATTCATTAGAACCGCCGAGGCCAGAACAGAAAATCCGATTTTATTTTCATAGAAAGCTTGTTTGTCTTTTAATTTCGGATAATACATTGACGAGGAATTGTCGATAATAATATGACACCGCAAATTCGTCTCTTCTTCGAAACGTTTCGTGTACAAACGATCTGTTTTTGCAAATAATTTCCAATCAATATGCTTGGTGCTTTCCCCTAGATTATAGACTTTATGCTCTGCAAATTCAGCCGAAAATCCATGAAACGGACTTTTATGCATTCCCGAAATAAAACCTTCCACCACTTGATTGGCGAGCAGTTCCAGATGTTGGAAACTGGAAATTTTCTCTATTTGCGATTCAATTTTCATATTTCAAATATAGTAAAAGATGAAATGATTTAAAAATTAAACGATTGAAAAGAAAATAGTACAGCCTCTGATTCACTTATTTTAAAATCATTTTTTTTAAATTCGTGAATCTGCAGTAATTTTATATGCCTGATGGAAACGCCGCAAGTTCAACCTTAAAGTCGAAAGTTCATATCCTAAATGGTTTCATTGGTTTCTAAGATATTTAACTAATTGAAGAATATTTCATAATATTTGCTCTAAATCTCATTGTTGATAAGCAAACAGATTTTTTTAAACAAAGAGATATAGAGATAAGACTTTAAAACATTACGCCTTTATGTCTTGCTGCTTTAGAGTTTAAACCGAAAAAAAAGGCTTGACTTTCGCCAAACCTTTTATTTGAATCCTTTCAGATTCTATATAAATCATAATCTACCGATTACAACAAAGCGTCTAAGCTATCAGCATAAGTCTGTTTCGGAGCAACTCCTACTTGCTTTCCTACTACTTCTCCGTTGTGAAAAACCAACACTGTTGGAATATTTCTCACTCCGTATTTGGCAGCAAATTCTTGGTTTGCATCCACATCAACTTTCCCTATCACTACTTTTCCTTCGTATTCCGTGCTAAGTTCGTCAATGATTGGCCCAACCATTCTACATGGTCCACACCATGCGGCCCAAAAATCTACCATTACCGGTTTGTCTGATTTCAAAACTACTTCTTCAAAAGTAGCGTCTGTTATTGCTAATGCCATATTATATTTTGTTTAAAGTTTAGTTTAAGGTTCCATGATCCTTAAATACAATGCAAATTTAGAGATTAAAAACAAACCAATCACTATTCTGAAATTAGTTTTGATTATAAATGTATTGTCAATAGTTATTTAAAGCTAATTACTGCTGTACACAGTATATTTTATGCCGCCCGGAGGTGTCTTGACCAGCGCAAAAGGATGCCTGCCGAAACTTCGAGGCAATTAGGGATAAAAAATCAGCATCCATACCAACCATTTATTTCAAAAAAAACTAATCACAAAAAAAGGTTGCCTTTTTCAGACAACCTTTCAGTGTATAACCTAAATCTATTTTACTACAAACTATATTTCAATCCAAGAGTCAAACCTAAACCACTGATTCCTACATAAGAACTTAATTCATCCATTGGTTTAGTTGAATCATAACCAGCGGAATTATAATCTTTATTGTTAGATTTAACATCTAAACGATCTACATAATTAGTATGAATAGCAGCATAAGAAGCTTCCCTGAATGAAGTTGTCTGATTTAATTTATCGACACCATTTTCAGTATAAATTTCAGTTTCCTTAGTTTTTCCGTGTACGGTAAAATTACGGTATTCTAATTCAGCATATGCCGAAATATGTTTCCCTAATTTATAAGATGTTCCTAAAGTCGCCATGAATCCAATTGTTGGGTTTGGCTTTACAACATCTTTTGAATAAACTTTAGTTTCAGCCACTTGGTTAGCTCCTACAAAAGTCTTAAAATCTCTATTTGTTTCAATGTCTAATGTACCGTGAACTGGAACAATAAATCCTACTTTAGTATAAGGTTCAAAACCATGAGACTCTCCTAAAAATAAAACCAAAGCAGGTGCTAAATCAAAAGCTTTAATTTCTCCATCAGCAGTAAAACTTAAATATGTTGCAGCTCCATTAGTTTGGTTTACTGAAATAAGTCTATTTGTTGTTTGGGCCATTGTTTTTGTATTACTACTGTAATAGTTCACACCCATTTCAACACCAATACGCGTATTAAATCTATAACCTCCTGTTAATCCAGCTCTAAAACCTTCACCAAAAGAACCAGTTACACTTTCTCTTGAAGCTAATTTATTATTTCCTAAAGTACCTTCATACACATCTCTATTTGGTAATTGACCACCAACGACTGGAAATTCAGTTGAAGCAGTTTGCAAGAAGTACGATCCTCCCAATTTAAAATACCAACTTTCTTTCTTTTCAGTTTGAGCGACCATAGACATAGCACAAACCATTAATCCTAATACAAAAAAGTTCTTTTTCATAATTTTATTCTTAATTAATTTACCCCAAATTTAAATAATTTAATACATTTTTTACCAATAGTTTGGCGTCAAAAAAGAACAACCCTTACAATATTCGGGGTTTTAGCTAAAAGTAAGCTTGCCTAATAAATATTTAACTAAAAAGTAAAATTTACAATCAACATTTAACTATTAAAAAACTCAATTTAACTTGAAATTAATTTGCATTTTCTCTAACTCTACCAACAATTCGTTCGAAATTTTGATTTTCAATTTTCTGCTTGGCATAGTCAACTTTGTTACCACCTTAATTTCTTCGACTTCCTCTACTTTTGTTACAGCGTTAGTTTCCAGAATTTCGAGAGTTTCCATTTCAGAGTCTTCATTTTCGTCGACAAAAGCTACCTCTTCATTTTCTATTTCAACAGGAGCAACGGCAACGAGTCGTTTCGTTTTCTCTAATTCCATGATTTCAAAAGACACGGTGTTATCCCCTTTATTTTCCTGAAAAAGATGGCTTAATTTATGTATAAAATCAGTCTCTACATCCTTAATATTTAATAGTACAATTAATTTCTTAGCGAAAGTTTCCAACACATCCTGCAATTGTTTTACCTCGACAAACTGCAGTCTTGGCTCCCCTTTTTTTCCCGTATCTCGGTCGGTCCAGCCTTCTTTTACCAACACTTTCATGAACGTAAAATTATTCTGTATAAAGAAATGGCGGAACTTTAAATACTCCTCCCCAAAGATCCTAAACTCATAACTTTCATCATATCCTTCTAAAGTGAACATCCCCCAACCTTTTCCGTTTTTGGCCACACGATGTTGCACGTTATTGATAATCCCTCCAAATGCCAGGTTTTTACTTACATACAATTCCATGTTTTTCAACGCTTCCAGCTTGGCATTACAAAAATATTTCATTTCGAATTTATAATCGTCCAGCGGATGGCCTGAAATATAAATTCCAACAACTTCTTTTTCCTTAGCGAGTTTTTCCATTGTACTCCAGTCTTCACAGGGAGGCACGACAGGTTCTGCAATTTGCACATCACTGCTTTCGCCAAACAAACTCACTTGCGCTGAATTTTCATTCTCCTGATACTTTGAACCATACCGAATCGCTTTTTCGTAAAAGGTAATTCCATCGCCATCATCGTGAAAATATTGCGCTCTCGTTGTTCCTAAAAACGAATCAAAACCCCCAGCCAACACCAGATTCTCCAACGCTTTTTTATTCGCTGCACGCAAATCAATACGTTTGGTCAAATCAAAAATCGACTTGTATCTTCCATCTTTTCTATTCTCCACAATTGTTGCAACAGCTCCGGACCCCACACCCTTTACTGCTCCCATTCCAAAACGCACCGCATAATCATCATTTACGGTAAATTTATAAAACGATTCATTCACATCAGGCCCTAAAACCTGTAATCCCATGCGTTTACATTCCTCCATAAAGAACGAAACCTGCTTGATATCACTCATATTATTCGAAAGAACCGCCGCCATATATTCAGCCGGATAATTCGCTTTTAAAAATGCCGTTTGGTAGGCTATCCAAGCATAACAAGTGGAGTGTGATTTATTAAAGGCATATTCCGCAAAAGCTTCCCAGTCTTTCCATATTTTTTCTAATTTATCTTCAGCATGCCCTTTGGCGGCCGCCTGACTAATAAATTTAGGTTTCATTTTATCTAAAACATCCTTTTGCTTTTTTCCCATCGCTTTACGCAAAACGTCGGCATCACCTTTGGAGAAATCCGCTAATTTTTGGGACAAAAGCATTACTTGTTCCTGGTAAACGGTAATTCCGTACGTATCTTTTAGTAATTCTTCGCAGGCATCAAGATCATAAATAATTTCTTCTTCACCATTTTTTCGCTTGACAAAACTCGGAATATAGGCAATTGGTCCCGGACGATACAGTGCATTCATTGCAATCAAATCAGGAAAAACCGTTGGTTTCAATTCCTTCATGTATTTCTGCATTCCCGCACTCTCATACTGGAAAATCCCTACCGTTTCACCACGTTGAAAAAGCTCATACGTCTTTAAATCATCAATTGGAAATTCATCCGGATTCAGGTCAATTCCGGTTCTGTATTTTACTAGTTTGACAGTGTCTTTTATCAGAGTCAGGGTTTTCAAACCCAAGAAGTCCATCTTCAATAAACCGGCACTTTCGACCACCGAGTTGTCAAATTGGGTCACATACAAATCCGAATCTTTCGCCGTAGCCACAGGAACAAAATCAGTAATGTCACTTGGGGTAATAATCACTCCACAAGCGTGAATCCCAGTATTTCTCAGATTTCCCTCTAAAACCTTGGCTTGCTGAATGGTTTCTCCACCCAAATCATCTTCATTCGCAAGTCCTATTAATTCTTTTATTTTATCGTATTCTTCCGGACGAACCGCTTTTTTAATGACATCTTCTTTTTCATTTAAAAAACGAGCCAAATTCCACTTAGACGGCATCATTCCTGGAATCAATTTGGCAATTTTATCTGCTTCAAACAAAGGCAAATCCAACACACGAGCGGTATCACGAATCGCCGATTTAGTTGCCATTTTACCATACGTGATAATTTGCGCCACTTGTTTCGAGCCGTATTTTCGAATCACATAATCCATCACACTGCTGCGGCCTTCGTCATCAAAATCGATATCAATATCGGGTAGTGATACACGATCCGGATTCAGGAAACGCTCAAAAAGCAGGTTATACATCAATGGGTCGATGTTGGTAATTTTCAAACAATACGCCACCACCGATCCCGCCGCAGAACCCCTTCCAGGTCCTACCGAAACCCCCATACTTCTAGCCTCGGCAATTAAATCCTGTACAATCAGGAAATATCCCGGATAACCCGAATTAGATATCGTCAACAATTCAAAATCCAATCGCTCCTGAATCTCTGGGGTAATTACGGGATAGCGTCGATTGGCTCCTTCAAAAGTAAGATGCCTTAAGTACGCATTTTCACCTCGAACTCCGCCATCAACTGCATCTTCAGGATTATTAAATTCAATCGGAATTTCAAATTTTGGAAGTAAAACTTCACGGGCCAAATCGAAAATTTCAATCTTATCCACAATCTCCGAAATATTTGAAATCGCTTCGGGTAAATTTGCAAAAAGCTGCTTCATCTCGTCTCCCGACTTGAAATAGTATTCCTGATTCGGCAATCCGTAACGATAGCCACGACCACGACCTATAGGCGTAGTTTGCTTTTCGCCATCACGCACACAAAGCAAAATATCGTGTGCATTCGAATTTTCCTTGTCTATATAAAAGGTATTGTTTGTTGCAATAATTTTCACATCATGTTTCCTTGCCAATGTAATCAAAGACGCATTCACCCGATTCTCATCTTCCTGATTGTGACGCATCACCTCAATGTAAAAATCTTTATTGAATTCGTTTTTCCACCAAATCAAGGCTTCTTCAGCTTGGTTTTCACCTATATTTAAAATCTTATTTGGGATTTCACCATAAAGGTTTCCAGACAAAACAATAATATCTTCTTTGAATTCCTGAATGACTTTCCTGTCTATTCTAGGGACGTAATAAAAACCTTCTGTATAAGCAATCGAAGACATTTTAGCCAAATTATGATAGCCTTTTTTGGTCTTCGCCAACAGTACTATTTGGTATCCATTGTCCTTAACCGCCTTGTTTTTATGGTCTTCGCACACGAAAAATTCACAACCGACAATCGGTTTCATCGGAACTTCAGTAGGTTCCTCACCATTTTCTATAGCTGCTTTGTTTTTGGCTTCAGCCGCTTTATTGTGATATAAAATATCACGGACAAAATGAAAAGCACCCATCAAATTCGCATGATCTGTCATGGCAACAGCAGGCATTTTTTGTTGCGCAGCCGCTTTCACCAATGCTGCAATACTAATCGTAGATTGCAACACCGAGAATTGGGTATGATTATGCAAATGCACAAAAGGCGCATCAATAAGTACTTTTTTATTCTCAGAAAGTTCCTCTCTTGAAACTGCCGGAGCTTGTTTTTCTCCAAATTGCTGGCGAATTTTATCAGAAGCTTCCTTGAGATTAATATGTTTTAAACCAATGAGTTTAATCTCACTTGGATTCTTATTTTGAAAATCTTTAAAATAACCAACTTCAACATCGAGCTCTTCTTTAGTGAAAATATCACGACGAATTAACTCCAAGAAACAACGCGTAGTTGCCTCCACATCGGCAGTTGCGTTGTGGGCCTCACCAAAAGGTTTATTAAAAAGGTAACTATGTAATTCCGTTAAAGTAGGCAATTTGAATTTTCCTCCTCGCCCACCCGGCAATCGCAGTAAGGAAGCGGTAACTTCGGTACAAGTATCCAGAATAGGCATCGAACTCATCTGGCTTTCAACGCCCATTCTATAAAATTCGCAGCCCATAATATTGATATCAAAACCTAGATTCTGACCCACAATGAATTTGGCTTTGCCTAAAGCAATATTGAATTTTTCTAAAACTTCTGCCAACGAAATACCATCAGCTTCCGCTAATTCTGTAGAAATCCCGTGAATTCGTTCCGCATCATACGGAATATTAAATCCTTCGGGCTTCAACAAATAATCCTGGTGCTCGATGAGTTTTCCCATATCATCGTGCAACTGCCAAGCGATCTGAATACAGCGTGGCCAGTTGTCTGTATCAGAAATGGGTGCGCCCCAACGCTTTGGTAATCCTGTAGTTTCAGTATCGAATATTAAGTACATAGCTGGAAGTGAAGTGTTTGTAATTCTTTAAAATTACAAAAATTGAATTTCAAATTTAGGTTTTTTTTAGATAAAAAAGGAACTGAGTTAACCAAAAAAGAGAATAAAAATTTCTACTCTTTTTATAACGCATTCTCTTATATTTTTCATTTCTGAATCCGTATAATTATCTTCATATTGCGGAATTAAAAAGACAAATTTAGCGGTTATCCTTTTTTTGGATGTCGTAGTATTTTATCAAAGTAAATTAGAATAATAAGACTCAAAATAATTCTAAAACTTTGCGGTTAAAAGACTAAAAAAGTCTTATTCCAAAAAGCAATTTATATTCACAACACTGACAATTATTCAAAGAAGAATCTGATTTATCTATTTATTACAAACAAAATTACTTTTTTAAACAAAAACTTAATGAATTCATAATTTTAAAGAAAACGGTACAATTATAAAAAAAGAGAATCAAAAAGAAAATAAATCCAAATTAAAATTAGACAATTAAGCTCGAGATACTTAATCGGAAACCGTAAACTGTTTAAATCGCACTTTGGGCATCGTATATAATGAAATACTGAAATTGACGACCTTATTTCTTTTTCTAAATTTGTTTCCATTGTTACAACCTTAGACAATTATTCTTGTTACAAAAAGAAGAAATACAATTAAAAAAATAGTTAAAAATGAGTACTACATTATTCGACAAAGTATGGGATTCGCACGTAGTGCGTAAAATTGAGGATGGACCAGACGTATTTTTTATTGACCGTCATTTCATCCATGAAGTTACTAGTCCTGTAGCTTTTTTAGGTTTAAAAGAAAGAGGAATTTCGGTTTTATACCCAGAACGCACTTTTGCAACTGCCGATCACAATACCCCAACAATAAATCAACATTTACCTGTTGAAGATGCATTATCTGCCAATCAGCTAAAAGCTTTGGAAGACAACGCAGCAGAATATGGCATTTCTCACTGGGGATTAGGTCATAAAAAAAATGGAATTGTACACGTAGTAGGTCCTGAAAACGGAATTACATTACCGGGCGCCACCATTGTTTGCGGTGATTCACACACTTCTACACATGGTGCTTTTGGAGCTATTGCTTTTGGTATCGGAACTTCTGAGGTAGAAATGGTTATGGCCACACAATGTATTATGCAACCGAAACCAAAGAAAATGCGTATCAACGTAAATGGTGAATTGAGCAAAGGTGTGGGTCCAAAAGACGTGGCACTTTATATTATTTCTCAATTAACTACTTCTGGAGGTACAGGATATTTCGCAGAGTATGCTGGAAATGTTTTTGAAGATATGTCGATGGAAGGTCGTATGACCGTTTGCAACTTGAGTATCGAAATGGGTGCTCGTGGCGGTATGATTGCACCCGACCAAAAAACATTTGATTTCCTACAAGGAAGATTATACGCTCCAAAAGGTGAAGCTTGGGATAAAGCGGTAGCCTATTGGAAAACATTGAAAACAGATGCTGATGCTATTTTTGACAAAGAATTAAACATCAATGCAGCTGATATTGAACCAATGATAACTTACGGTACGAATCCTGGAATGGGAATTGGTATCTCCAAAAATATTCCAAACGCTAACCAATTAGAAGGCGGTGCCGAAACGTATAAAAAATCTTTAGCCTATATGGGCTTTGAAGAAAATGATGTGATGATTGGTAAACCAATTGATTTTGTTTTTCTTGGAAGTTGTACTAATGGTAGAATTGAAGATTTCAGAGCTTTTACAGAAATTGTAAAAGGGCGTAAAAAAGCAGATAATGTTACGGCTTGGTTAGTCCCGGGTTCTCACGTAGTGGAAGCCCAGATTAAAGAAGAAGGGCTTTTGGATATTCTTACTGAAGCTGGTTTTGTTTTGCGTCAACCTGGCTGTTCGGCTTGTTTAGCAATGAATGACGATAAAGTTCCTGCGGGAAAATATGCCGTAAGTACCTCAAACAGAAACTTCGAAGGTCGTCAGGGTCCGGGTTCAAGAACATTATTGGCAAGTCCAATTATGGCTGCCGCTGCTGCAGTAAGAGGAGTGTTGACAGATCCAAGAGATTTGATGTAATTCAATCGCAATAACAATTTCAAATAGAAAAATAAAAAGTTTAGTGTTTCAAGATTCATTTTCCTTTAACAGAAAATCTGAAATCATAAATCACTGATCATAAATCATAAATCAAATGGCATACGATAAATTTAATATCCTTACCAGTAGTGCAGTGCCACTACCAATAGAAAATGTGGATACCGATCAAATCATTCCTGCTCGTTTCCTGAAAGCAACTGAACGTGTTGGTTTTGGCGATAATCTTTTCCGTGACTGGAGATACAACGGAGATGATACTCCAAAAGCAGATTTTGTACTGAATAATACAACTTACAGCGGAAAAATATTAGTGGGCGGAAAAAACTTTGGTTCGGGTTCTTCTAGAGAACATGCAGCTTGGGCAGTCTACGATTACGGCTTTCGCGCAGTTGTTTCTAGTTTTTTTGCAGATATTTTTAAAGGAAATTGCTTAAATATTGGTGTTTTACCGGTGCAAGTAAGTCCTGAATTTGCGGAAATTATTTTCAATGCGATTGAAGCAGATCCAAAAACAGAATTAGAAATAAATCTTCCAGAACAAACCATTACATTAAAAACAACGGCACAAAAAGAATCTTTTGACATTTCAGGATACAAAAAAGACAATATGATTAATGGTTTTGATGATATTGATTATTTACAAAACATAAAAGAAGAAATTGTTGGGTTTGCCAATGCGCTTCCTTACTAAAATCATCCTTAAAACCGCACCGTTATTGAAGCATCCCTTTTGAGGCATTCTAAAATAACTGTTTTATCGTTTTAGCATCAAAATTACAATGAAAAAAAGAAAGATTGAAATAATGGATACGACGCTTCGTGATGGTGAACAAACCTCAGGAGTATCATTTTCTGCTGCAGAAAAACTAACCATTGCCCAATTACTGTTGGAGGAATTAAATATTGATAGAATCGAAATCGCTTCAGCAAGAGTGAGTGAAGGTGAGTTTCAGGGCGTAAAAGGAATTATGTCATGGGCATCAGAAAAAGGATATAGTAACCGAATTGAAGTTCTAACTTTTGTTGACGGCGGACTTTCTATCGAATGGATGAAAAATACGGGTGCAAAAGTTCAGAATTTGTTAACCAAAGGTTCTTTGAATCATTTGACGCATCAGTTAAAAAAAACACCCGAACAACATTTCACTGAAATTGCAAAAACAATAGCATTAGCTAAAGAAAATAACATAGAGACCAATGTCTATTTAGAAGACTGGAGTAACGGAATGCGTAATTCACCTGAATATGTGTTTCAATATCTGGATTTTTTGACCAAACAGCCTGTAAAAAGAATATTATTACCCGATACTTTAGGTGTTCTTATTCCAACAGAAACTTTTGCATTTATATCAGCAATCACAACTAAATATCCTAATATTCATTTTGATTTTCACGCACACAATGATTACGATTTAAGCATTGCCAATGTGATGGAAGCTGTAAAGGCTGGTATCCATGGACTTCATGTTACCGTAAATGGAATGGGGGAGCGAGCTGGAAATGCACCCTTAGAAAGTACCGTTGCAGTAATTAATGATTTCTTACCGGAAATAGAAATCAGCGTAAAAGAATCTTCATTGTACTCTGTAAGTAAGTTGGTAGAAACGTTCACAGGCTATAGAATTCCTGCTAATAAACCTATTGTAGGAGACAACGTATTTACACAAACGGCCGGTATTCATGCAGATGGTGACAACAAGAATAATTTATATTTTAATGATTTGCTTCCGGAGCGTTTTGGCAGAAAAAGAAAATATGCTCTTGGAAAAACATCTGGAAAAGCCAATATTGAAAAAAACCTTCAAGAATTAGGTCTTAAATTAAACCCTGAGGATTTAAAGTTAGTTACCCAAAGAATTATCGAATTAGGAGACAAAAAGGAAACTGTTACCAAAGAAGATTTGCCGTATATTATCTCTGATGTTTTGGACAGCCAAACCTATCAGGAAAAAATTGTCGTTGAGTCCTATATATTATCTCATGCAAAAGGCATGCGTCCATCAACTACTTTATCTTTAAAAATAGATGGTGAAATCATTGAAGAGCACGCACAAGGTGACGGGCAATTTGACGCCTTTATGAATGCACTGGCAAAAATATACAAAAGCAAAAATTTAGAATTACCTAAATTGATTGATTACGCTGTCCGAATCCCTCCAGGAAGCAGTTCGGACGCCTTATGCGAAACCATAATTACTTGGATTAACAAAGGAAAAGAATTCAAAACAAGAGGGTTAGACTCGGATCAAACAGTAGCTGCGATTATCGCAACGCAAAAAATGTTGAATGTAATCCCCTCCCCAGCCCTCCCCGAAGGGAAGGGAGCCAATCCGAAATTGGAGCTTGAAAATTTGGAATAAAATTAAAGAGATTTAAAACATACATAAACCCAATCCTATTCCACCTAGTCCCCCCCTCCTTCGGAGGGGGCTGGGGGAGGAAAACACAATTAACATGAAATTTAATATCGCCCTTTTAGCCGGAGACGGAATCGGACCAGAAGTAATTAATGAAGCTGTAAAAGTTTCTGATGCTATTGCAAAAAAGTTTAATCATGAAATCAATTGGATGCCTGCATTAACTGGTGCTTGTGCTATTGATGCTGTTGGCGTCCCTTACCCTGACGAAACACATGAAATTTGCATGAAAGCCGATGCCGTTTTGTTTGGAGCTATCGGACATCCAAAATATGACAATGATCCTAAAGCTACCGTAAGACCAGAGCAAGGTTTATTGTTAATGCGTAAAAAATTAGGCCTGTTTGCCAACGTACGACCTACGTTTACTTTCCCATCTTTGATTGACAATTCCCCTTTAAAAAAAGAACGTATCGAAGGGACCGACTTAATATTCCTAAGAGAACTTACCGGAGGAATTTATTTTGGAGAAAAAGGAAGAAAAGACGATGGCGAAACAGCTTATGATACTTGTACTTACACCAGAGCTGAAGTACAACGCTTGGCTAAAAAAGGATTTGAATTAGCGATGACCCGAACTAAAAAACTATGTTGTGTGGACAAAGCAAACGTAATGGAAACTTCCCGATTGTGGAGAGAAACAGTACAAGCAATGGAAAGGGATTATCCTGAAGTAACAGTAAGTTATGAATTTGTAGATGCAGTTGCTATGCGTTTAGTACAATGGCCAAATTCGTATGACGTCTTGATTACAGAGAATCTATTTGGTGACATTTTAACGGATGAAGCTTCCGTAATATCAGGTTCCATGGGACTGATGCCATCTGCATCTGTAGGAGAACACACTTCATTATACGAACCTATTCACGGATCGTATCCACAAGCTACGGGTTTAAATATTGCCAATCCATTGGCGACAGTATTATCTGCAGCTATGATGTTTGAAGATGCTTTTGGATTAAAAGCCGAAGCAGCAGCTATTAGAGCAGTAGTTAATAAATCATTGGAACAAGGAATTGTAACGGAAGATTTAGCCGCTAAAGACTCTAAAACTTACAAAACCAGCGAAGTTGGTGATTGGTTGGTTGCAAATTTATAAAATTTGTAGAGATGCACTGCAGTGCATCTCTACAGAATAGGTATAAAAGAAAAAAGGTGTCAATAAATTGACACCTTTTTTTATAGTTGTAGAGAAAAATATTAATATCCACCTCTGTTTCCACCACCACGGTTTTCTCCACCACGGCTGTTTCCACCACCATAACCACCGCGTGAATCTCCACCACGACTGTTATTGTTAAAACTTCTTCTTTCGCCTTCTGGTTTTGGCTCAGATTTGTTTACTACGATTGCACGTCCTTGAACAGTTGCACCGTTCAATTCGTCAATTGCTTTTTGAGCTTCATCATCATTTGGCATCTCAACAAAACCAAATCCTTTACTTCTTCCAGTAAATTTATCAGTAATAATTTTAACTGAATCAACTGCTCCGTAAGCCTCGAAAGACTCTCTTAAATCTGCTTCCTCAATACTGAATGGAAGACTTCCAACAAAAATATTCATATGTACTTATTTAAATAATAAAACAAATGTACGGCTATTTTATTCTAATACACTATATATTAGCTTATTTATGTTTTTTATTTTTTAAAAAGAATAAAAAAATACTTCAAAGCAAATTCCAGAACATTTTCAAGATTCTACTTTACCTTAATTCACTGAAAAAATTACCTTATAGGGACTTTATAAAAAACACCTTGCTGAAAATTCACAACCGCCCCCGCCAATGGATTATTGTAGGTGTTTTCAACGTTAAATTTAAATGTTCCGCTAACCGTTTTATTCACAGCGTCATATTCCGTGATCACAATTTGACCGTCTCCAATACCAAAACCCGTAGAGAACGTTATCAACCCAGTAGGATCGGCTAAGACATACGTTGCAGTTCTGGTGGTAGTGGTTCCTAAAAAATAGGTGACATAACTACTTTTGATATTTGGATCAATCGCAGTAGTGGGTACCGGCATTTTCAAAGTTAATGTTTCGTTGTTTGTGTAAGCATCAATAGATAAAACACCGCCGGAACTTTTTGTCGCTTTAGATTCAACCGCCCTCCAAAACACATTGTCTTTCATCCCCTGCAAAGAAGGATTATTAAACCGACCATCTTCCTGACACGAAATGAATTCGAATAGAACAGTAATAATTAAAAAAAGTTTTTTCATAATAATGGTTATTCATCTACACAAAAGTAAATCATTTTAGACAGAAAATTTAAAACAAAAACAAAAAGCACCTCTCTTTTCCTCATAACCTATTATGACTCATTAAAACACCATTCGAATTAGTATTTATCAATAAAAAATGTATCTTTGCACCCTTAATTAATAGAGGTCGAGTACCTCAAAATTTAATCACAAGATTATGTCAGTAAAAATTAGATTACAAAGACACGGTAAAAAAGGAAAACCTTTTTACTGGGTTGTAGCAGCAGATGCTCGCTCAAAAAGAGATGGTAAATACTTAGAAAAAATCGGTACTTACAATCCAAACACAAACCCAGCAACTATCGATTTAAATATTGATAGCGCAGTGAAATGGTTGCACAATGGTGCTCAACCAACTGATACTGCCAGAGCAATTCTTTCTTACAAAGGAGCTTTATTGAAACATCACCTTGATGGTGGTATTCGTAAAGGAGCTTTAACTCAAGAACAAGCTGATGCAAAATTAGCAACTTGGTTAGAAGAAAAAACAGGAACAGTTGATGCTAAAAAAGAAGGTTTAACAAAAGCGCAAGCAGATGTTAAAGCTAAAGCTTTCAAAGCAGAACAAGATGTAAACGCAAAACGTTTAGCTGCAGCTGCACAAGCTGAAGCAGACGCTATCGCTGCTGCAACTCCTGCTGTAGAAGAAGAAGTTACTGAGGCTGAAGCTGAAGAAACTCCTGCTGCAGAAGAAAATAACGAAACAACTGAAGCATAATTTACAAAGCGAAGATGCGTAAAGAAGATTGTTTCTATTTAGGTAAAATCGCTAAAAAATTTAGTTTCAAAGGGGAAGTTCTTGCCTATTTAGACACGGACGAACCTGAGTTATACGAAAACTTGGAATCAGTGTTTGTTGAATGCAACAAACACTTGGTTCCTTTTTTTATTGAAAGCAGCTCGCTGCACAAAAACGATTTTCTTAGAATTCGTTTTGAAGATATGAACACCGAAGAAGATGCAGATGCCATTATAGGTAATGCCATTTATCTTCCGCTGAAAATGTTACCAAAACTTAGCGGTAACAAATTCTACTTTCACGAAGTAATTGGTTTTGAGGTAGAAGACAAACGTCTCGGAGTTGTTGGTGTAATTCAATCCATAAATGACACTACTGCCCAACCTCTTTTTGAAGTTTTAAATGGTGATGTAGAAATCTTAATTCCAATGATTGATCATTTCCTTGTGAAAATCGATCGTGAAAACAAAAAAGTCATCATGGATTTACCTGAGGGATTAATCGAGATGTATCTTTAGAAAAGTTTAATCGGTTATTTGTTTATTCGGTTAATCGAAAAAATCGTTAATCGAAAATCAAAGTTTTCAGTTGCTAAAATCTGCAATGCTTCGCCAGTTCGCTATCGCTCGGGTCAAAAATCGTTAATCTACAATCTGAAATCTCTATGTCTAAATTCCAATTCAAACAATTCTCTCTTGAACAAGATCGTTGCGCCATGAAAATTGGAACAGATGGCGTTTTGCTTGGTGCTTGGGCGCCAATAGAAAATCATTCTTATAGTATTTTGGATATTGGTGCAGGAACCGGTATTATTGCTTTGATGTTGGCACAACGAAGTAACGCCGAACAAATTGATGCTTTGGAAATTGATGAAGAAGCCTATGAACAATCCGTAGATAATTTTGAAAATTCCCCTTGGAGCGACCGCTTATTTTGTTTTCATGCCGGTTTAGATGAATTTATGGAAGAACCTGAAGATGAATACGATCTAATTGTTTCGAATCCACCTTTTTATACTGATGACTTTAAATCCGCAACGGAACAAAGAGATTTAGCCCGTTTTGCTGACGCAATGCCTTTTGAAGATTTAATTGAAGCTGCCGACTTGTTACTTTCGGAAAACGGAATATTCGCTGTAATTATTCCTTTCAAAGAAGAAGAAAGTTTTTTGGCTATTGCCAAAGAATATGAATTATACCCATTAAAAATCACTAGGGTAAAAGGAACTCCAACCACCGAAATCAAACGAAGTCTTTTGGCTTTTTGCCGAATTGAAAAAATTGACTTTCCTATTGATGAATTAATCATCGAAACCGCGAGACATATTTATACTCCCGAATACATGGAATTGACAAAAGATTTTTATTTAAAATTCTAGTTCATTTTTAAAATACTTCTAAATTGATATAAAATTCTTTCCAACAATCGTAAATCTTCTGTAACAATCTCAGCAGAACCTATCATTTCTTGTTGAAAAGGAATCTTCTTTTTATAATTTGTTTCCAAATTTTCGGGAAGCGAAACATCTAATAATAAATTCCCTTCTTTATCCGGAACCAATGAAATGTTTTTTACTTTACCTTTCAACACGCCAAACTCTCTATCCGGAAAATTTGCCAGACGAATATTAACGCGTTGCCCAATCTTAATTTTTCCGGAATTTTGAGCTGCCGCCTTGACTTTACCTACATATCCTTTTTCCATCGTGGGAATTATGGTGAATACATTATCCCCCGCTATTATGGTCTGACTCTCTGTCCAAATTTGCAAAAAAGAAATTTTCCCTTCAATAGAAGATTTTAGCACATATGCTAATTCCCAATCTTTTATGATTTTTTTCAATTGATAAAAAGATTGTATCTTTTTACTTTCCAAATTAACTTCCTCTTTAGTTCCGTTAATTCTTGTGCCTTCACTATTCCGGTCATTACTAATTAAAGATGATTTTAATTGCGAAATACTACTCAACAGACTTTTATAATTTTTCTCAGCTTGAAGATATCCTAATTTCTTATTTTCAAAATCTTGCGCAGAGACTACCCCTTTATTAAATAAAATTTCAAATCGATTCACATCATTCTTCTGTAGCTGCAATTCAGATTCATTTATGTTTTTTTGCTGTTTTAAAAGATCTAAACGCTCTCTTATCTGAATACTTTCTGAATTATTAGCCTTGTTTTCAATTTGGAAAGGATGCAAATCCGAATTAAGCTCATCTGCAATGTAAGCTGCATGAAAGATTGAAAAAGCGTTCTCAATATCTCCCAATTGAGCATTTCTTAATAATCCAAAAGGAAAATTACTTTTCTTTGAATTAATATTTATTGTGTCAACGATATTTTTCAATACATAAACATCTTTATAATTAGCAGGATTTTCAATTATCGCCAAAGGCGTATTTACTGTAACTTTACTCTTGTCAGTTATTAAAATTGCTTCAATTCTCCCTGAAGTTTTTGCCACCAACTTTTCAGGTGGAATATTTGTGGTTACAGTAACTTGTGTCGTTATAACGTCCGGATATTTGACAAACCAGGAAACAAAAAAAAGCATTAGGATAATTCCAAAAATCAAAACTGTCCCCCAACGGATCATCCAATGCGGAACACGTGTAAGAATATCTTGAACCTCTTCGCTTCTCAATTCGAATGTCATATTATTTTCAGTCATATTATTAATTTCCTAATTGCAATTGATTTCTAACCAATTCAAAATAATTTCCTTTTTGCTCCACCAGAGCAGAATGACTTCCCATTTCAATAATCTTTCCTTTATCCAAAACAACAATTTGATCTGCATTCATTACTGTACTTAATCGGTGCGCAATCACTACTACAGTTTTATTTTTAAAGAAAATATCTAATTTCCCCATAATTTCTTTTTCATTATTGGCATCCAATGCGGAAGTGGCTTCATCAAAAAACAACATTTCAGGGTTCTTATACACCGCTCTGGCAATCAACAACCTTTGTTTCTGCCCCGTACTCATCCCTACACCTTCGGAACCAATTTTTGTATTATAGCCTAATGGCAAACCCGAAATATATTCTTTTATATTAGCAACATCGGCAGCATAAACCAATCGCTCTTTATTGATACTATCAACTCCAACAGCAATATTATTAGCAATAGTATCATTAAAAATAAACCCTTCTTGCATAACCGCACCAATGTTAGCGCGCCAAGCCTTTTGTGCAATGTTTCTTAGCTGTGTATTCCCAATGTTAACTTCCCCATGATCTGGCTCGTAAAATTTAAGCAAAAGTTTCATCAAGGTAGTTTTTCCGCTACCACTCACTCCTACAATTGCAGTTACTTTATGAGCAGGAATCGTCAAGTTCAAATGTTCCAGAACCGGAATATCTGACCCCAAATAACGATAGGAAAGATTTTTAATCTCTATATCACTGTCTTTTGGAATATCATGGGTTTGATACACTTCTTGCTGTGCTTCATCTTCTTTTTCATGAATCTCAGATAGTCTAGCTAATGATATTTTAGCATCTTGCACCTCCCGAACAAACTCGATAAGTTGTGTAATCGGACCGTTCAAACTACCGACAATTGAACTTATCGCCATCATCATCCCCAGGGTAATTTGACCATCGATAACCAATTTTGCTGAAAGGAAAATAATGAAAATGTTTTTTAGTTCGTTAATTACAGAAGAGCCAATGGTTTGTGTCTGTTCAAGAACTAATCCCTTTATAGAAACCCGAAACAATCTCGCTTGGACATATTCCCATCCCCAACGTTTTTGTTTCTCGGCATTATGTAGTTTAATTTCCTGCATCCCGTTGATAAGTTCTATTACTTTACTTTGTTCTTGGGAAACTTCTGAAAAACGTTTATAATCCAGTGCTTCTCTTCGTTTTAAAAACAAGGTAATCCAACCGAAATACAATAAGCTTCCAGCAAAAAAAACGAAGAATATCTGAATATTATAATAGGCTAAAACCCCTCCCATAATAAACATATTGATCACCGAGAACAATACGTTTAATGATGAAGTGGTAAGTATGCGTTCTATACGATGATGGTCGTTGATTCGTTGCATGATATCGCCTGTCATTCGAACATCGAAGAACGAGATCGGCAAGTTCATTAATTTAATAAAGAAATCTGAAATCAAGGAGATGTTGATTCTTGTAGAAAGATGGAGTAATATCCAACTTCGGATGAGTTCCAATCCTGTTCTTCCGGCAAAAAGAAATAATTGCGCAAACAGAATTAAATAAATAAAATGAATATTCTGATTTTGAATCCCAACATCTACAATACTCTGTGTAAGAAAAGGAAAGATAAGCTGTAACAAACTACTAGCGAGCAAACCAATACTTAACTGCATTAAAAATGACTTATATCTTAATACATATTGGGATAGCAAACCAAAACCTAAACCTTTTTTATCTTCTTTATCAAATTCCGATTGAAAAAATTTTGGAGTAGCCTCAAGTAATAAAACAATCCCCTCTTTTGTGGTATTATCTGCATTATTCCCTATCCATAATTTCACAAAATCTTTCTGGTTGTATTCTATTAATCCAAATCCTGGATCTGAAATAAAATAACGGCCCTTTTTTATTTTATACAAAACCACGTAATGTTCTTTATTCCAGTGCAAAACACATGGCAATGGCGCTTCTTCTAATGTCTTAAGATTGAGTTTCACCCCTAAGGTTCTGAAACCGATCTTCTCAGCGGCATCGCTTAGAAATAATAAATTACTCCCTTCACGTGTAGTCTCGCTAAAATCACGTAACTCTTGAATGTTGATTGTTTTCCCGTAATGTTTCGCAATGATTTTTAAGCAAGTTGGGCCGCAGTCTTTGTTGTCGGCTTGTATATAATTTGGGAATTTCTTCAATTTTTTATTTTGTTTTCAAAAGTAATTTAAAAAAACTGTCAAAAATTATTTTTTTGACAGTTTAATTTTACTATTATGATTAACTGCAACAAGAGGGATCAAATACAGTACCATTGCACTTTCTTCTGTAACAAGTTGCCAAACCATAACTTATAACACAACCCTCATCTTGACATATTAAGCCACCATTGATGGTTTTTTGCTCATTTTTACTTAATTTATGAGCACCTTCTAAATTCAAAATGTTTTTTAACATAATTTAAAATTTAAAATTTGATTAATCTCCCGAATTATTTAAAAGGGAATTATTTCTATTTAAGATTACTAACTAACAATTTGTTAATACAGCACCTGCAACACAAGACGTCCCTCCCTCAACACCAGTACTGCAATTAGTGGTTCCCGCCCAACAGCATTTTTTACAAGCCCCTCCATCATCGATGGCCATTTCTTGTAATCCACCTTTAATTAATTTTTGCTCATTTTTAGTTAATCTTTGAGCACCTTCTAAGTTTAAAATGTTTTTTAACATGATATAAAATTTAATAATTGATTAATAACCCAATCGTTTTAAGACACTTGGATCTTGTGTCTATTCTTGCGCAAGAAATATTTTTATATTTTTAAGCCTGAACTAAATTGTTATTTTCTAAAGCTTCCTTTTCTTCTGAAAAATCATTGAGAAAATATTTCAATTCACTTATTTCATATTCGTTTGGGAATAACTTGTCGTTCACAATCTTTACCGGCGTATAATTGAATTCGTTTTCTAAACACCAAGTGTATTGTTGATACATTTGATTGTTCACTTTCATGTCAATAGTATCAACTGCCCATTTTTCTTTCCAGGCATCTAATCCCATTTTTTTGATATGCCAATCTGAGATTGCTTCCTCCATCTTCCCTAGGTTAGAATTATTAATTGCCAATAAACTCTCCACGACAACTTTGTATGGATTGTTGTTATTCTCTGGGTTAATATTGAACAAGACATTTAAAAAAACTTTCTGTGGAAATTTAGAAACCAACTCAAATGCATCTTGAAATGCTTTATGACAATGACCACAACTTGGACTAAGTATTAAAGTAAGACTTACTTCGGAATTTCTATTCCCAAATTTCAAGCCTTCCAATAAATCAAACCCTTTAACAACAGGAATTTCCTTTAACAAGAAATTAAAAACATCATAATTCCTTTTGAATTTTTTTAATTCATTTATAGATTTCTCTGCTTTTATTTTATTTTCCAAGATTGGCTTAATAACCAACCAAAACGAAGTGATCAATATTATAGAAAATCCATAGGAAAAAAGTTTGGGATACGTAATGGTTAATAAGGACTGCCCAATAAAAACCCAAATCATGCTTTGAATCATTATAATAAAAGATATTACTAAGCACAGTATACACCATTTTTTTAATTGCCATTTTTGAATCCAAATTGAATAGATAATTACCGGAAGGGAAAGTAAACTAAGAAATCCAATTATAACGCTTGAACTGGTCGGCTGA
Organism: Flavobacterium xylosi; assembly: GCF_042787345.1. Lineage (NCBI taxonomy): Bacteria > Pseudomonadati > Bacteroidota > Flavobacteriia > Flavobacteriales > Flavobacteriaceae > Flavobacterium > Flavobacterium xylosi. The sequence goes on from NZ_JBHZPZ010000005.1 coordinate 54,950, forward strand.
AGTACTATTGACACTAAATTAACACCAAAAAAAAGTATTGGTAAATCTGAGAAACTTACCCATTTATTAATTTCACCTTTATCCGATTTGATAACTGAATCACAGGAAGTATTGGGATTGATGTTACAGAATTTTGAAACTATTTGATTAGATAAACCCAGTTTCTCCTGAATAATAAAAACACTAAAAACCAAGCCTATTATTGAGGTCAATAGAAGAAGAAAATCATTTAATGCATATCTAATGGAAATTGTTGATAATGTCACTAAAGCAAAAACGGGTAAACAATATAAAAACCATTTAGAATTAATTTGTAACCTCTCGTTTACTATGTTTTTATTTGGCTCTATAGCAATGATTATACCATTCCAATTCAAAATAAATTTATCAAAAGACAAATCCTGCTTATCTCCTTTTTCAGTAACTATAGTTATTAACGTACTTGTTTTAGAAACTAGAACTAGTCTCTGATTAAAAATAGCTAAAAAAGAATTTGGTAATTCAATCAATTGTTCTTTAGGAACTTTTATAGCCACATTTTCTATGGACAGCAATTCTAAGGTATCCGTTATTGCAAATATGCTTGGGTAATTTGGATGAGATTCAAACAAGTCTTTAAATGCGATTTTGTGGCTTGAAAAAGAATTACTGTCTAAATATTTTTGAACTAGATCTATCATAAGATTTCCTTTAAATCAATTAGTGCTTTGAAATAAATTTCCTTACAAATATTAAGTTTTTACACAAGCAAAAATACTTTAGCTTATTCAATTTTAAAATTATAGCGTATATAATTCATAAATTGTTGAAGCTAAACTCATTTATATTTAACTGTCAAACAATACGTTAAAAAATTTTTAATCAAATTTACATTGTCAAAATTGCAAATAAAATTAGAACTGGTTAAATAGTCTATTTTTGGTTAGAACAAAATAATCTATTTAACAATCTAATAACAATAACCATGAAAAGGAAAGTCTTAAGTTTTGAAAATTTTAAAAACAATACAGTTTCAAAGAGTCAACTGCAAACCGTTTTTGGAGGAAATGGAGGCCCTGAGAGGCCAGCATTAGATACTTCTTCAAGTTCCGGCGCAGGAGCAACGGTAGTAAAATCTACTCAAGACGCACCGATCCTGGGTAAACCCTAATTAAGTTAAATTAATTATTTTTTTCTAATCCTTTAATAAATTGTACGGGAGTAACTCCAGTTCTTTTATTAAAGGATTTTGTAAATGAAACTGCGTTTTTAAAACCCGCACTCTCCGCAATGGCTTGTGTCGAATATTTCCTGTAAGTTGAGTTAGAAATCATTTCTTTTATTACATAATTAATTCTAAGCTCATTTAGATACTCACTAAATGTTTTGTCATAGTGATTATTAACAATGATGGAAAGATACGAAGTATTCGTTTTTATTTTTCTTGCCGCATATTGCTGCGTGAAGTCAGGTTTCAAGTAGTGAAATTTGTTTTCTAAAATTTTTAATTTATCCAAAATTTCTTTTTCTTTTTCCAAACTTATCGTAACAACACTATTTTTTAATGCTATACCTTTTGAACTATAATTTTCTGAAATAACAGCTAAGTCATTTAATTCATTTGATTTATACTTCTCAATTAACTCGGCTACCTTTTGTTCTGCGATCCTTTTCTTTTTTATATTACTAAAGACTAATAACACCAGCAAGAAAACTAAAATCAGAAAAAAGGAAATGGTTACTCTATTAAATATGCTTTTATATCTATACCCTTTTTGAATTTTATACATTTCATTTTTCACACCTCCTTCACTCAGTTTAAAATTCACTTCCGTAATCTCTTTATTAAATTTAAATCCGTTTTTTTCATAATTACTTAAATATATTTCTGAATGTTTTGCAGCCTCTTCTAAATTATTAATAGAACTATAAATTTTAGCCTGATAATAATTCGACTTTAAAAACTCTATTGGATTAGTTTTTTTTGAATAATAAACAGAGTCGACCCTCTTAAGAAAAAGTAATGCTTTTCTATAATCTTTATTGAAATAATAAAGATTTCCTAAATTGTAGATTATTTTGGAGTATTCATTTTCAAAATTATTCTCCTTTGCAATAATCAAAACACTTTGATAGTTTTTTTCCGCTTCAATAAAATTATTTTTCAAATAATAAACATTAGCTAAATTCATAATGGCTCTAATTTTATTATAGGATATTTCTTCCGAATAAATTACAGCTTTATTGTAAAAAAATTGAGCCGAATCTAATAACTCTGTCCTCTTGTTATTTTTCTTATAATAATCTTCATAAAATTTACCTAAATTTAGATTCACATTACTTTTATTGATACTAAATTGTTCTTTTGAAAACAAATAGCCAATTTTATCTAAAATTTTATTTATTTGCTTTGCAGTTGAGATTGCAGATTTATAATTCCCAACATCCGCTTTAATCAAAGCAATATTACTTTTGAATTTAAAAACTTGAATCTGATCTCCTACACTTTCGGAGAGTTCCTCCCCTTGCTGATATTTATCTAAAGCCTTGCTAAAACTTCCTCGTTTCCAATCTGCTAGTCCCCCATAATTCAACAAATAAGCATTTAATTTTATTTTTTCTTTAGATTTCGGAATTTTATTTAAATGAATAAAAGCTTCCCTATAAATTTGTTTGGAGGTAATACTATCGCCTTTAATTTGAAACAAATACGATTTAGCACCAATAGCGAAAGCCTTGTGAAAATTATCACTGGAATTCTCAATCTTATTGGCATAAAAAAATGCGCTATCAATATTAGAATTTGTTAGTGTCCTGACTTTGTCCTGTAAAATTAAATACTCTTTATTAGACAAATTTTTGTTATTTTGAGCTAGACAAACACTTGATATTAAAAAGAAGACACAACACATTATAAACTTCATTGATTCTTATTTTGAATATTAATAGAAACTGGACAAATGTATTCTATAAGAAATTATTATCAAAACTATAAATTTAGCAAGAATTCACCATCAAAGTAATAATCTAGATTCGTAAAACAAAAATTGTTTTTAAAAATATAACATTTTTTAATGCTTTTGTTATATTTCTTTATGTAAATTTGTTCTTTTAAAAATCACAACCATGAAACCAGATTTATTTCAAGCTCCGGATTATTACAACCTTGACGATTTATTAACAGAAGAACACAAATTAGTACGTGATTCTGCTCGTGCATGGGTAAAACGTGAAGTGTCTCCCATTATAGAAGAATATGCTCAAAAAGCGGAATTCCCAAAACAAATTATAAAAGGTTTGGGTGAAATAGGCGGATTTGGTCCTTACATTCCTGAGGAATATGGCGGAGCCGGTCTAGATCAAATATCCTATGGTTTAATCATGCAAGAAATTGAACGCGGAGATTCTGGTGTACGTTCTACCTCTTCTGTGCAATCTTCTTTGGTGATGTATCCAATTTGGAAATATGGAAATGAAGAACAACGCATGAAATATTTACCAAAACTGGCTACCGGCGAGTTTATGGGATGTTTTGGATTAACCGAACCTAATTACGGATCTGATCCAGGAAGCATGATTACCAACTTTAAAGATATGGGCGACCATTATTTATTGAATGGTGCCAAAATGTGGATTTCAAATGCTCCGTTTGCAGATATCGCCATTGTTTGGGCAAAAGACGAAACAGGAAGAATTCACGGTTTAATCGTAGAACGCGGAATGGAAGGTTTTACAACTCCGGAAACACATAATAAGTGGTCGCTTCGCGCGTCTTCCACCGGAGAGTTAATATTTGACAATGTTAAAGTACCAAAAGAAAATCTATTGCCAAACAAATCAGGATTAGGAGCGCCACTAGGCTGTCTTGATTCAGCTCGTTATGGTATTGCTTGGGGTGCTATTGGTGCAGCAATGGATTGTTACGACACTGCATTGCGTTATGCCAAAGAAAGAATTCAATTTGACAAACCTATTGCAGGAACACAATTACAACAAAAGAAACTAGCTGAAATGATTACCGAAATCACCAAAGCGCAATTGTTGACTTGGAGATTAGGTGTTCTGAGAAATGAAGGAAAAGCTACAACAGCTCAAATCTCTATGGCTAAAAGAAATAATGTAGACATGGCGATTCATATTGCTCGTGAAGCCAGACAAATTTTAGGCGGAATGGGAATCACAGGCGAATATTCAATTATGCGTCACATGATGAATTTAGAATCTGTGATTACTTATGAAGGAACTCATGACATTCATTTGTTAATTACAGGAATGGATATCACAGGAATTCCAGCTTTTAAATAGTAGCAAACAACTATTATAGTATTTATAAAATCGATAGTAAAAGCTTCTTGGAAACAAGAAGCTTTTTTATATTTACACTAAAAAATACACTATGAATATTGAAGCAATTAATAAGACGATTCAATCCCAAAAAGAATCGTTGTTACAACATTCCTTATACAACAAAGTACAAACAATTGAGGATTTACATACTTTTTTAGAAAATCATGTTTATGCAGTTTGGGACTTTATGTCTTTATTAAAAGCATTACAAGCTAAATTAACTTGCACAACCACTCCATGGTTTGCCACCGAAAATCCAGAAACAAGATATTTAATAAACGAAATCGTTTTGGCTGAAGAGACCGACCTAACGATAGACGGCCGCCATCAAAGTCATTATGAAATGTATATTGAAGCCATGAAATCTTGTGGCGCAGATACGCATGGGATTGAGCGTTTTTTAGCTGAAGTTCATTCGTTTAAAAATGTGTTTGTTGCCATCAAAAAAAGTAATTTACACCCTAACATCAAGGCCTTTTTAGACTTCACTTTCCGAGTAATCGAAGAAGGAAAAACACACGAAATTGCCGCTGCATTTACTTTTGGCCGAGAGGACTTGATTCCAAGTATGTTTACGGCAATTTTGAAAAATTTTCAAGCAAATTTTCCCGAAACCGATTTAAGCAAATTGATTTATTATTTCGAAAGACATATCGAATTAGATGCTGACGAACACGGTCCCATGGCGATGAAAATGATAACGGAACTTTGCGGAACTGACGCACAAAAATGGTCAGATGTAGAAGAAGTATCCCTTTTAGCTTTAGAAAAAAGAATCGGACTTTGGGATGCAATCGAAGAAACAATCATGATGAATGTGGAATTGGCATAAAACCAATGCTTTCAAATAAACGTAACTATTGTTTAGAAATGACTCCTTCTTAATTTCAAAATAATGAAAAAACAATATCAAATAATAGTTGCGTTCTCTTTACTCCTTTTCATAGTGGGTTGCAGTATTGAAATTCCAATTTCTGAAACAAATCCTGCACCAGTAGTCACAAATCCTACAACTGCACCCAATCCCGCACCCTTAATAGTTCAACAAACACAAAATCAAACCTTTAGTTATTTAGCAATAGGAGACGGTTACACTATCGGGCAAAGCGTATGTGAAACCTGCAGATTTCCGGAACAATTGAAGAAAAGCCTGAGTAATTTGAATCCAAACAATACTTATCCTTTAAAGATTATCGCGCAAACGGGCTGGACAACCACCAACTTAATTTCGGCGATTAATTTACAAAATCCAGCTTCAGACTATGATTTGGTTACCTTACTAATTGGTGTAAACAATCAATATCAAAGCAAACCCTTTTCGTTATATGAGAAGGAATTTCCTGAATTAGTAATTAAAGCCATTGCTTTCGCAAAAGGGGATAAGGCGAATGTCATTGTGGTTTATATACCAGATTATGCTTATACGCCTTTTGGTCAAGGATCAGGAAATCAATCGAGGATTTCCCTGGAAATTGATGGATATAATGCTTTCGCAAAAAAGTATTGCATTGACAACACAATCGAATTTATAGATATTACTGATATCAGCAGACAAGGTTTAACAAATCCCAATCTTGTAGCTCAAGACGGATTGCATCCTTCGGAATTAGCGTATTCTTTATTTGTAGAACGTATTTTGCCAAAAGCAGCACAGCAATTCAAAAATAAAAATATCCCATTTTAAAGAAGTTATGCTATAAAACAGCTTTCATTGGTGTTTTTATATATCTTTATTTTTTCTTAAAATAAACAAATGTCTTCCCAAGAACGATTAACCAGAGCCTACAAAGAAGCCCAAAGAATTCCTTTTGATGATCAATCAAAATTTATTCTTTTTAGTGATTGCCACAGAAGCGACAACAGTTTTGCTGATGATTTTGCAAGCAATCGAAACGTCTATTTTCATGCTATGAACCAGTATTACAATGATGGTTTTGAGTATTGTGAGTTGGGCGACGGCGATGAATTATGGGAAAACATTTTTTTTAAAACCATTTTTGAAGCGCACAAAAACGTTTATCTTTTATTAAAGAAGTTTCACGACTCCAACAGATACCATAAAATCTGGGGAAATCATGAAATGGTTTTTCGGAATAAAGAGCACGCCGATAAAACACTTACGAGTTATATAAATACCCAAAATGACAGAGTTGAACCTTTATTTACCGGAATAAAATGTCACGAAGCCATCGTTTTAGTACACCAGGAAACCAAGCAAGAACTATTTTTGACTCATGGTCACCAAGCAGATTTCATGAATTATGTAGGCTGGAAAATCAACCGTTTTATGGTTGCTGTACTATGGAAACCTTTACAAATTTGGGGAATCTCTGACCCAACGAGCCCTGCCAAGAATTATGTAGAACGTATAAAAGTGGAACTACACATAAAAAAATGGATTGAAAACAACAATAGAAAAATTACGATTGTAGGACATACACATCGCCCCAGTTTTTCGTACCCAAGTCAAAACTCAACACCTTATTTCAATGACGGAAGCTGCGTGCATCCTAGAAGCATCACCGGAATTGAAATTGTAAATGGAACAATAACATTGATAAAATGGTTTATCGACACTAAGGAGAATGGCATCCTTCAGGTTGTAAAAGAAGTACTCGAAGGCCCGACTAACCTAAAAGATTATAAATAAAAAAAGCGTCCAGTAAGATGAACGCTTTGTTTTAATTTTCCGGAGCCAATTCCAGTTCTAATCCTTCGAGGCTTTCGGTGATTGGGATTTGACAGCCCAAACGACTGTTAGATTTTACGTAGAATGCTTCTGAAAGCATCGCTTCTTCATCATCCCCCATTTCGGGTAGTGCAACATCATTAAGAACATAACATTGACAAGAAGCACACATGGCCATTCCGCCACAAGTTCCTTCTACAGGTAGTTCATAGGCTTTACATAATTCCATGATATTCATGGCCATATCTGTGGGAGCCTGTAATTCATGCACTACTCCTTCTCTGTCTTTAATTTTTATTAATACATCCATAAAATCAGCTATGAGTTATAAGTTATGAGTTATAAGTTATGAGTTGTGGGGTTTGCGTGAGGGATAAAAGCCAGCTACCGAAGTAGCGCGGATAGCCCGACCGTTTTAAGAAAAAAGGCAAATACTCGTTATATTGAGTAGCCTTTTTTCTTAAAAGGGGCACGCCCTAAACATTTATAGGATATTTACAACAGTTTCAATTTGGGGAGCAAACTTTTTGATGGTGGTTTCCACGCCGGCTCTTAGTGTCATTTGGTTCACACTGCAGCTGGTACATGCTCCTTCGAGACGCACTTTTACATGTTTGCCATCTTCGATAGAAATCAAGGTAATGTCACCGCCATCAGAGTTCAAAAAAGGTCTGATTTCTTCGAGTGCTTTTTGAACTTCTATTGTTAATTCTTCTGTTGTCATTTTCTTTATTTAAAGATTGAAAGATTAGAAAATTGAAAGATTAAAAATCATTTCAATTTTCTAATCTATTTTTTATTTACTGCTGAACAACCGGCCATAGTTGTGATTTTTACCGCTTCGGTAGCCGGCAAACTTTCGTTTCTGCTTACTACTTCACGCACTACATTACGGGTTATTTCTTCAAAAACGGTTTCGATTATTGAACCTGTTTGCATCGCTGCAGGACGACCGTAATCTCCCGCTTCACGGATTGATTGTACAATAGGCACTTCTCCAAGGAATGGAACATCTAAATCTTCTGCAAGATTTCTGGCTCCTTCTTTTCCAAAGATGTAATATTTATTTTCAGGTAATTCTTCGGGTGTGAAGTACGCCATGTTTTCAATAATTCCCAATACAGGGACATTTATTGCTTCAGACATGAACATAGAAACTCCTTTTTTAGCATCAGCCAAAGCTACTGCTTGTGGTGTACTTACAATCACAACACCTGTAATTGGCAATGACTGCACGATTGAAAGGTGAATATCGCCTGTTCCCGGTGGCAAATCGACTAACATGAAATCTAATTCTCCCCAATCAGCATCAAAAATCATTTGGTTTAATGCTTTAGAAGCCATTGGTCCTCTCCAGATTACCGCTTGACTTGGCGCTGTAAAAAATCCTATAGAAAGAATTTTTACTTCATAACTTTCAACCGGTTTCATTTTTGATTTCCCATCGACCATTATAGAGATTGGCTTTTCGCTTTCTACGTCGAACATGATTGGCATCGATGGTCCGTAAATATCGGCATCCAGAATTCCTACTGAGAAACCCATTTTTGCTAATGATACTGCTAGATTTGCAGTAACTGTAGATTTACCTACTCCTCCTTTACCAGAAGCAACTCCGATAATATTTTTTATTCCTGGAATTGATTTCCCTTTGATTTCTGGTTTGTCCGGAACCTCAACTTTACTATTGATTTTGATTTTAGCATCCGGCGACACTAGTTCAAGAATTGTTTTTTTGATATCGTCTTCAGCACGCTTTTTAATATGCATTGCCGGTGTGTGTAACACTAAATCTACTACCACCTCATCGCCAAAAGTAACTACATTTGCTATTGCACCACTCTCCACCATGTTTTTTCCTTCTCCAGCTATAGTAATCGTTTCTAAAGCTTTAAGAATCTCTTTTCTATCTAATTTCATTTTTAGTTAACTGTTTTCTATTGGTGTTTTACCACCGGAATATTATCTTTATTTAAACTGATTTCAGATTGCAAAGATACTGTGAAAAGTTCTTATTATAAAGGTTTTGCATTGCATTTATTGATGTTGGGATTGATGGCGGTTATTCATTTTTTTAAATAAATCATCAATTTTTGCAGATTAGGATATAAAGAAGGTCTTAAAATTGTATTTCAGGTTGCCAAAAGTGCTTCTCAAAATCCACGATTTGATTATCGATCACAACAATTCCCTCGTTTTCAAGTAACTGTTGCATGAGATTGGTTCCGTCAAAATGGAGTTTACCGGTAAGCAGTCCTTTTCTGTTCACTACCCGATGTGCCGGAACATCTGGCATATTGTGGGAAGCATTCATGGCCCAACCGACCATTCTGGCGGAACGGGCAGTTCCTAAAGCTTTGGCAATTGCACCATAGGAAGTGACTTTTCCGTAAGGAATTTGTCTGGCGATGGTGTATACTCTTTCGAAAAAATTATCTTCGGACATGAATTTGAATCTAATAAAAAATGGCGACCACTAAACTATCTTAGGTTTTAGGACTAGAAAGCACTTAAATAATGCTTTATAATATTGATCAAAGTGACAACCGCAATCAATCCGGTTATACTACCAATAATGGTATTCATATTTCTCATGAGATAATCGGCTTTGTTTTGTATTTTTCCAAAAAAGGCGATGTAACAATAGAAAACTAAAAAAGCTCCCAAAACAACCCCATTCACAAAAATAAAAACAAAAGAGGTGTCGAAAGAAAACAAGTTATATGACGATAACGTAATGCTTACCAAAACATAATACGGAATCGGAAAAAAATTAAGTGCAGAAAGCAGCATCCCTAGAAAAAAACGAGAACTCTTACTCTGTTTCTTTATACTTCCTTTTATCTTCTTCGGCTTTTTGGCTATCAAAAGAAAATAAATGGTTAAACCGGAGAATACCACACAACCAATTTCGCGCAATAAAAGCACCAAATCAGGACGGTCATTAATAAATCTGGCAAAAAGAATAGCGAGATACGCTTGAAAAAATATTATAATTATTGCACCAAAAACAAACCATAAAGCACTTTTCTTTCCTTCTTTTAAGTTTACCTTCGCAGCTGTCATATTAAGCAACCCCGGTGGAGTAATCCCTATAAAAGCGGTGATAAAACCGGAAAGTAAAGATATAATTAGACTCATGGACAATGTATCAGCATTCAAAAAAAGACAAAAAATTCAGGTAAAAAAATAAAACTATTCTTTAATTTTAAATCGAATATACGTAATTGCTTTGTTAACTTCCAAATATTGTTTTTCGTAAAAAGTCTGAAAAGCAGTTACTTCCTCCGGACTTCCTTCATTTACGTATACATTATGATTGGCATACAAAACCTCGTGTCCTTCACCGTGAAGCAAACCAAGTGTATAACCATGCATGAATTCGCTATCGGTTTTAAGGTTTACAACACCGTCTTTTTTGAGTACTTTTTTATACAACTGCAAAAACTCGGAATTGGTCATTCTGTGTTTTGTTCGTTTGTATTTTATTTGCGGATCTGGAAACGTAATCCAAATTTCATCCACTTCATTTTCGGCAAAAATATGGTTGATTAATTCGATTTGAGTTCGAATGAAGGCTACATTATGCAAACCTGTTTCAACGGCTGTTTTGGCACCACGCCAAAAACGCGCTCCTTTGATATCAATCCCTACAAAGTTTTTATTAGGATATCTTTCAGCAAGACCCACGGAATATTCCCCTTTTCCACAACCCAATTCCAACACCAATGGATTATCGTTTTTGAAAAATTCAGCATTCCATTTCCCTTTAAGCGGAAACAAATCACCCACTACTTCTTCTCTTGTTGGTTGAAAAACGTTTTCGAATGTTTCGTTTTCCTTGAATCTCTTTAGTTTATTTTTACTTCCCACGCTTTTATAAATATTTCGGCAAAATTAATGAATTATATAAGACCGAAAGCCGTAGCGAAGAAAAATTAATAAAGACCCATTTATTAGACTATTTTTTTATTCCAAAAAAAATAATCCAACACCTTTATCAGACAGTTCAATCGACTTTTAAGAAATCTTGTGACTGTACACTTATTTATTGCCTTGCCTTTTTTTCAAAAAGGCTTCTTCGATCGGTGTTTTTATTTTCACCACCTCGTTTGTATTATCATTTGGTATGGTCATAGACAAAACATAGTGTTTTATTTTCCATTCGGCACCTATTTTTACCAAAACGCCTGAACCCCGGCAAATCTTCATTTGGGTATTCAACAATTCGTCAAACCAAGCTGTTCTCCCCGTTTCATCAAAATAAACATGACGCTCTACTGCTGTAAAATTCCATGCTTTTCCTTTATCAAAAAAAGGCTTGGCGAAAGCCTGAAATTCCGTTTTATTCCAATTTTCTGTGGCATCAGTGCCAATAAAAATAGCATCCTCTGACATTAAATTAAAATAATCGTTATAATTCGCTTCGGCAGCCGCATTATGCCAGGCATCAAGGGTTGAATTGATGTTTTCTTTTAAAATTGTTTGCTTCTCCATCATGCTTTTGCATCCGGATAAAATTAAAACCATAAGGACAGCCAGTATTTTTTTCATTTGTTTTAGGTATTTATTTATGGTTTTTATTTCACCTGATTTTTATTTTTCGATATACGTCAATGGCCATTAAATGCAATAAAAAATTCATGCGTACTCCTTTACGATTTAAAATAAAGGTAGCTAAAAACATTAGGTTATGGAATTAATAATACCAAAACTGGTTAGAATACTGCTTTCGAGCGCACAAACCGGCTTTCGCATTCTTGGCAACTCCTTCCGATTGAGCCGTATTTTTAAACCTAAATTTTGTTATTTCTTAGAAATTAATTCGCTTCAATTAGTAATAATTCGGTTATATTTTTTCAGCTATTGCCGTACCAAAACAACGCGAACCTGCACAATCAGTAACCTGCTTGGTTTTTATTTTACTATTGGGAACACGGTTATACCGCCATACTTTTTCCTTTAGAAGGTTTGAATTTTCAACACAAGTGCACAGCGGCCACTATTTTACATTTTACAGTCTATTTATTTCATAATTTTTGGATTTACAAACATTTATCAGACAAAAATTTTCGAATTAAAAAATAAATATAAAATTCAAATAATTGATAAACAAGTAGTTACTTGCATTTTTCTATTGATTTTCAAACAAAAAACAAAAACAGTGCATACAGTCCAAAAAATGCTCTCCTTTCAAAACAGGTATTTCAACACTTGATTTCACGTACTTTTGTATCGCCCTAAATGAATTATTACGCTTTAAAGTTTAACCTATGAGAAAGTTACCATTCCCAATTATAATTATTGTTATGACATTTTTGTTTTTAACGGTTTCCTGTAAAAAGCAGGAAAAAAAAGAAGTCGAAGAAAGCAAAATCTCTCTTGAAACTCCTTTTGACAGTACTTTGGTAAAAACATTTTTTGTTAATCATCCAAAACTACAAAAATACCAAGCCGATGTGGAGAAGTTATATCGCAAACATCGATTTCATTATGTTTGGTATGATGATAACGGAATTAACGATTTTGGTAATCTATTATATGACAAGATTAATAATCTTGAAGAAGAAGGTGTGCAGGTCGATGTTCCTTATAAAAAACAACTGGCCGATATCTACGAAGATCCAGATAATGATCAAAAGCCGGATGTTGATACGGAACTGCTAAGTTCTTCTCTTTACTTTTTTTATGCTGACAAAGTATTTCACGGTATATCTGCCAATAAAATGAAGGATCTTGAATGGTATCTTCCAAGAAAAAAACAATCCTATGTTAGTTATCTGGATTCACTTTTAATCGAACCTAACTTAATTAACAAAGATGAGAAAGGTGTCTTAAGTCAATATTACCTTCTTAAAGACGTGTTGCAAAAATACCGTGAAATAGAAAAAAAGGGCGGGTGGAAAACCATAGCCATTGATCCAAATGTAAAATCGTATAAACCGGGTGACAATTCTAAAATAATTGCACAAATCAGACAACGTTTATTCGTTACGGGCGATATCTCAAGAGATTCAAAAAGTACAGTTTATGATGATGCATTAGCTGATGGAATTTTGAAATACAAAATGAGAAGTGGCAACACTCCAGATAAAATTATTTTGCCAGCACACATCAAAGACATGAATGTTTCTGTTGCGCAGCGCATCAAAACAATTACGGTTAATATGGAACGCTGTCGATGGATTTCCAATGACATCACTAAATCACCTGAATATATAGTTGTCAATATCCCTGCTTATGAGCTAACTTATTTCAACAATGGAAAACCGGAGTTACGTTCTAAAGTCGTAGTTGGAAAAGCCTTAAACAAAACGGTAGTCTTTAGTGCTGTAATGAAATTTATAGCCTTTAGTCCGTATTGGAATGTACCGACGAGTATTTTGAAAAAAGAGATACTTCCTGCGATTGAAGAAAACGAAAACTATTTAGCTGAAAACAATATGGAATGGAACGGCAAAGATGTGAGACAAAAACCAGGAGGTGATAATTCTTTGGGTAAAGTGAAATTTTTGTTTCCAAATTCCAATAATATTTATTTGCACGATACACCCTCCAAAAGTTTATTCAACAGCGAAGACCGAGCATTTAGTCATGGTTGCATCCGAGTTGCTAAACCAAAAGACTTGGCGAATATCATTTTAAAAAATGATCCAAACTGGACTCCTGAAAAGATTGATGCCGCGATGAATAGTGACACGGAGACCATGTATACACTCAAAAACAAAATCCCGGTTTATATTGGTTATTTCACTTCTTGGGTAGATGACAAAGGAATCATTCATTTTTATGAAGATATCTACAATAGAGACGAACGATTAGCTTCCCTGATATTCGCGAAATAGACGCTCTGTTGAAATCGTAAAAAATTAATATTCCACGAAAAAATGACACTATCTTTTTTAAGAGATAATGTCATTTTTTTTATGGCTTCCAAAAAGGGAATTCTTTAGTGTGCTTTCATTTTATCAAAAGTGGTCCCCAATACTTTTTTCATCTTCTCTAACGAACCTTGAAAAGCTTTCTCAGTAGTATCAGCATGATTGGTGACTACTATAGGCTGCATATTTGCGGCACGAACTTCTATAAGACATCGTTTGTCATTAAGACCCGTCTTATCACTATTCTCATCTCCAAGATGCACTTCAAGACGAGTGATTTTATCTTCAAAACGAGCCAGTACTTTTTCCAATTCGGCAGAAAAATAAGCTTCCAATCGTTCGTGTCCTTCAATATTTTTGTCCGTGTTGATTTGAATTTTCATATTTATTTTATGTTTAGTATTGATTCTCAAATTTAACCATAGTGCGGTAAAAACAATAGTAATTAGTAAAACCTTGTGAAATCAAAAACCCTATTTATAGCATAAAACCTAATAATCAGGCAGTGGCAGTCCCTATTCATTTATTAATATATTCTTAAAAAAGACAAACAATTGGGGATATACTTTATACTGAGTATATATTTTTTTACCTTTATATATATAATTGTACTATGAGAAAATATGTTTTATCCATCGTAGTAATTGTATGTGGAGTGTCAGTTACTACAATTTACCATAACCGCAATGAGAATCTAACGGTTAAAGTATTTTCTATTGCCAAAAATATTCAGGAATACACTCTTGGAAAACCCGGAATCACTGTCAACAAGGACATAATTACTGGCTTCTTTACTAAATTTCCCGAATTAAAAAAATACCAATCTGATGTTACGGCTGTATACAAAAAACGGAATTACAAATCCATTTGGTACGAGGACAAGAAAATAATTGAATTAGCCCGTATGTTATATGCTGAAGTTAATCAATTGGAGCAAGAAGGTATTGACTCTAACTTTCCCTGTGAAGATAAAATTGACGGAATATTCGACACAAAATCTATAGCAGCGAATCTATCCGAAACCGATACAGAACTACTGCTGTCCTCTATGTATGTGTTTTATGCCAAAAAAGTGTTCTTTGGAATTGACACTCAAAAAATCATGGAAATTGGATGGTTTTTACCAACGAAAAATCGCTATTATGAGAATTTACTGGATTCCTTGTTAGCTAATCCCCATTCATTGAACCAAAACAACAAAAACATGTTGGGACAATATTATAAACTCCGCGACTTTTTAAAAACATACCGCCAAATAGAAAAAAACGGCACCTGGAATCCCATAGCCACAGACACTGCTGTAAAATTATACAAACCCAGCGACAGCTCAAAAACCATAGGCCAAATTAGACAGCGACTTACTGTTACTGGAGATTTAAAACAGGATTCCAAAAGTAATGTGTACGATAATGAGTTAATGGCCGGAATATTGAATTACAAAAAACGGAATGGCTATCAACCGAATTATCTGATTACCAATTGGCAAGTTCAACGAATGAATTTACCGATCCAAAAATACATTCAATCGATTACGGTAAATATGGAACGTTGCCGATGGATTGATCCTGAGTTGACAAATGCCAATGAAGTTATATTTATAAATATTCCTGCATTCCAACTGATTTATATTAAAAATGGAAAGAAAGAATTAGAGTCCAATTTGTTGGTAGGTAAAAACATAACGGAGACAGTGGTTTTCAGCAGTTACATCACTTCAATTGTTTTTAGCCCGTATTGGAATATTCCCCAAAGCATTGTCGAAAACGAATTATCAATAGCACTTTTTGCAGACAAAGACTATTTGGCTAAGCATAACATGGAATCAAACAAGGGCAAAGTCAGACAAAAACCTGGAGGAAAAAATCCAATGGGACTGGTTAAATTTATGTTTCCGAATTCTAATGATATTTATTTACACGACACCCCATCCAAAAGTTTATTTGAATTCAACTACCGTGCCTTAAGCCACGGCTGCATCAATATGGACAAGGGCAAGGACTTAGCCCAATTGCTATTAAAAAAAGACCCTCAATGGCCCGTAGAGCGTATAGCCGACGCCATGAAAGGGGAGAAAGAAACCACTTATAGGCTAAAAAATAAGATTCCCATTTACATCGGCTATTTTACCACTTGGGTAGATGACAAAGGAAACATTCATTTTTATGAGGATATTTACAACAAAGACGAAAAATTAGCTTCTTTAGTATCCGAGGAATAGATTGTGACGAGATATTTATTGAAATCATGCAAATCAACCCCCGTTTATTGTCAATAATCCAATTTACAGCGCATTAAATTATTTTCATTTGTTTTTTAACTATCTTTAATATACTAAAATCTTAAAGATAAGTACTATGAATTTCTAACGCTCCTCTTTTAGAACTCTTTTTTTATTATTGTGTTCTATTCTGATTTTTGGTGCGTTCACTAATTTTCGCATAGATGCGAAGGCGCAAAGAATGAAAACGTAAAACAAGGCAGCTTTGCGAGATGATTACAAACAAATTTAGATAGTAAATTAATTTAGTCGGACACTAATGAATAAAAATCAATAAAATGAAATTAGACAAAAAATTAATTCTTGCATTCCTATTAGCATTTACGGTTTCAAAATCACTTTTTGCTCAAAGAGCTGATAATATCATTTCTAACAACAACAATTCGTTGGGATTGTGGTTATTACTAATTATTATTGTTGTGCCAGCTGTTGTTTTCATTGGCGTGTTATATCTCAAATTCAAAGACCAAGTTACAGAAAATGAGGAATGGAAAAAATTGAACAACGAAACCCACTTTTCTGACTATTTGAAAAATTTAAGTAAAAATCAAATTCATAAATTTATAAATCTGAAAAACTCCAAAAAGCTGAAAGACAATAATTCTAAAATCATAAAAACAATTGCGTTTTTATTTTTTTCAGCTAATCTTTTTGCACAAAATCCGAGTAATCCAAAAGATAATTTTTTTAGCCAACCTGGAATTATTATCACTGTAATCATCGTTTTAATTCCGATTTTACTAGCTGTTATTTTTGCAATGGTAAAAGCGAACAATGCTGTTAAAACCTATATTAATAAAGGAAAAATAGCTGAAGCACAAGAATTTGCTGCGCATATTGAAGCATTAGATAATCAGGAAATAGAAGAAAATTTAGTAAAAAGAGAAAATGCGTTGGATTTTAATTTATCGAATAACGAACTTTCAGGAACCGAAAAGGCTGAGGACAAAATTGGAATACTAAACAATATTCGAGAAAAACATGAAACACATTTTACCTCTCTAAAAAAGAAAGCTGTTCGAAAACCAAGTCTGGAACCCAATATTGCCAAACTAATTATATGGTATTTTGGTTGTGCCACTTTTTGGTTGGTTGTTGGAACTGGAATTGGCGAATATTTAGGAATAAAATTTGTCGCTCCAGATATCGATCACACCAGTTGGTTGAGTTTCGGAAGATTGCGTCCTGTTCATACCAACATCGTTTTTTGGGGTTGGGCATCAATAGGAATGATAGGTTTAGGATATTATGTGGTGCCAATAGTTAGTAATGCCAAAATTTACAGCATAAAATGGGGTTGGATTGCACTAGTATTGACCAATTTAATGGTAATTCTGGGTACAATCTGCTTGATGTCTGGAATAAATAACGGAGGTGGTGAATTCCGAGAATACATTTGGCCAGTGATGGCGTTTTTTGCCGTAGCATTAATTTTAACGTTAGCCAACTTTATAATGACGGTTGCCAATCGAACAACTAAAGAAATTTATATTTCAAATTGGTACATTGTTTCTGCAATAATTTTTACCATAATTGTAGCGTTAACTGCTTACCTACCGTTTTGGCAAGATGGCGTTTCCGAAACTATTGTTCAAGGTTATTTTATGCATTCAGGTGTGGGAATGTGGTTTACACTCTATACTTTAGGGTTATTGTATTACTTTATTCCGCAGCAAATTAACAAACCCATTTACGCCTACAGTTTAGGGATTTTAGCCTTTTGGACACAAATCATTTTCTATACTATAATAGGAACGCATCATTTTGTTTTTGCGCCAATTGCTTGGTGGTTGCAAACGGTTGCTATAGTCGGAAGTGCCGGAATGATTATTCCAGTTGTTGCTGGAACTATAAATTTTTCGATGACTTTTAAAGGAAATTGGCACAAAGTAACCACAAGCTACACCTTACCATTCTTTCTCCTTGCCGTTATTTATTATTTTTTGGTTTCAATGCAAGGAACAGCCGAAGCTTTTAAATTTACTAATTTACTTTGGCATTTCACCGATTTTACAGTTGCTCATGCCCATTTAGGATTTTACGGAATAATAACTTTTACCCTCTGGGGTGGCATATATGTAGTGGTTCCCAGACTTACAGGAAAAGAACCACCTCAACATTTAGTTGGTGTACATTTTTGGCTGGCATTTATAGGATTGTTGTTTTATTCCGTTCCATTATCTATTGGCGCCACTTTGCGAGGTTTGATGTGGATGGAAGGAAAACCATTTATCGACAGTGTCGTGCTAATGTTTGACTTTTGGGTTTGGCGTGCTATAGGTGGAAGTTTGATGTTTATCTCGCATTTAATTTTCGCATATAATTTTTATCGAATGACCACAAAAGAACTCGAAGAAGTGGATGTAAAAGAAGAAGCGTTCAAAATTTTAGAACAACAAACAACCTAATTTATAGCTATGAATATTTTCAACAATCATAAAAGATTATACATCACAGCAGGACTTTTGTTTGCGTTGCTAACCTATTTGACTGTAATTGTGCCAGCGTTTCAAAACCAATATTCTAACTTGCCTTTGCCCGGAACAAAACCGCTTAGTGGCGATGCCAAAGCAGGAAAACTTATTTATATCGCCGAGGGTTGTGTAGGCTGTCACTCACAACAAGTTCGAAATGTAGAAATGGATAAAATGTTTGGAAGTCGTCCCGGAATGGCTTCCGATTATGCCAACATTGGTCGAACCAGTATTTGGCAAAACACCGCTACGCTTATGGGAACCGAACGAACGGGGCCAGATTTGACTGATGTCGGAAACCGTCAAGCCAGTAAAGATTGGAATTTAATGCACTTGTACCAACCACGAAGCGTGGTCAAACAATCCATTATGCCTTCCTATAAATGGCTTTTTGAAATGAAATTAAAACCTTCCAAAAATGATGTAATAGTAAGTATGCCCGCGGAATTTTTGAATGGTAAAGCCGGAAAATTGGTCGCAAAGAAAGAAGCATTGCAACTGGTCGCTTACATTCTATCACTTAAACAAACCCCCTTACCAACTGGAACTGTTCCACAAGAATTTTTATACAAAAAAGCGGTTGGCGAAATCCCCAGTTCAAAACTTAAAGATAAAACCGTTGACGGAAAAGCACTTTATGAAGCCAATTGTGTTGCCTGTCATCAAGCCAACGGCGAAGGTTTGAAAGGCGCTTTTCCGCCGTTGAAAGGAAGTGCTGTTGTAACGGGTGAAAATTTAGAATTGTATGTCGATATTATTATGAATGGCTACGACGCCAGAGCCGATTATGGCGTGATGGCTGCGGTGGGAACCAATATGAATTTCACCGAATTCGATGTGGCAGCAATCATCAATTACGAACGAAATTCATGGGGAAACAAGGACAAAGAAGTTACTCCCGAAGAAATAAAAAAAATAATGGATTTTATAAAAATTAAAGTTTCGGCTGAAAATAAATAAAATGAAAAAAGCAATCCCATTTTTGTCTCTCCTCGTTTTCCACATCGCAGCATTTGCTTGTCCCGTCTGCGAACGAAACCAACCCAAAGTTCTAAAGGGAATTGTTCACGGTGCCGGACCTGATAGTAATTGGGATTATGTTAGCATTGTTATTACTATGGCTATTGCGCTTTTTGCACTCATTTTTTCTATAAAATGGCTCTGGAAACCTAATGAAAACAATAAAGATCATATTAAATATTCAATCTTTAAATAAATCAAAATGAAAAATAACAGTTCAGTTTTTATATTTTTAGATGAAGAAACCCAACCATTTGGTGAATTTTATGTACCCATAAATTTTGAATTAGATACCACGAAATTAGTCGATGGCGATCACGTTTTGAAAATTGTGAGCAAAGATCCAAACGGTAAAGAAGGCATCCGAAAAATTCCGTTTTTTGTTCGAAATGGTCCATCAATAGCAGTCGAAGGTATTGCCGAAAATGATATTGTTGATGGTGTAATTCCGATAATGATAAATGCATATGGGAAAGGGGATCAAAAACAATTTTTGATTGAAGGAAGTGAAACACCACAGTCAACACCTGCTTGGTTTTGGGCAATAATTATTGGCTTTATTGGTTTTGCTATTTATTATTTTACGGTTGAAATGACAAGAGGAATTTAGTTTACAATATCATTTTTGGCAACACGTTTTATATAAGTACTTCGGCCAGAAAAGCTTACTATTCAATCCTAGATTCACTTTTGTCGGACGACAATGAAACAGATGTATTAAATTACTCAATGCTATTATAAAAACGACACCATTAGACACTTGGAAAGCCTATCTAAAATGGGGTGCTGTTCTAGCATCCAAAACGCTTTGGGGAATTGAAAAAAAAGATTCCTATTTACATCAGCTATTTTACCACTTGGGTAGATGACAAAGGGGACATTCATTTCTATGAAGACATCTATGATAAAGATGAAAAATTAGCTTCATTAGTAGCTGAATAATAGCTTGGAACGGGACATGTATTTAAAATCATGCAAATCAACCCCTATTTAATGTCAATAATCTAGTTTACAGTGTATTAAATTTTTTGCATTTGTTTTTAATTATCTTTAATATTCTAAAAATTTAGAGATAAGTACTATGAAATTAAAATTCTCCTCTATTAGAACTCTCTTTTTATTATTGTGTTCTATTCTGATTTTTGGTGGGTTCACTAAAATTAAGTCAGACAAAAAATTACTATCTGGTTTAACGCTCAAAAACATGAACACTTCGGTAAGGCCTGGTGATAATTTTGATGCCTATGTTAACGGTACTTGGATAAAAAATGCTAAAATACCAGCAGACAAGCCTTGGTATGGCATTTGGTCAATCTTACGTGACAAATCACAGGAAGATGTGCAAGCCATCATCGAGAATGCTGCCAAAGGCGGTTTTACCATTGGTTCCAATGAACAAAAAATTGGGGACTTCTATGGCGCTTTTATGGATACTATAACAAGAGACCAAATAGGAATTGCTCCACTTCTTCCGGAATTCAAGAAAATTGACGCCATTGCCAGTTATACTGATTTAGCGAAGTATTTTGGTTATGCTAATAAAACGGGGATTAACACCCCATTTGCAATAGGTGTTATCGAAGATTTCAAAGATCCAACACAATACATGCTTTATACCTGGCAAAGTGGTCTCGGAATGCCGGACAGAGAGTATTATTTTCTTGAAGATGCCAAATCAAAAGAAATAAGACAGAAATATGTAATACACATCCAAAACATATTGCAACTGGGCGGAGTAGCAAATCCCGCTGAAATCGCCCCAAAAATTATGGCTTTAGAAACTACGTTAGCGTCTCAACAGATGAAAAAAGAACAAACCCGTGATATGGTAAAGCTTTACAACAAGTACGCTATCAAAAATTTAAAGCAGTTAATGCCTGATTTTGACTGGACTGGCATGTTGAATAATGCGGGAATTATCAACCAGCAAAACATTGTTGTCACACAAATAGAATACATTAAATCGCTCAACAATGTTATAAAAACAACACCATTAGACACTTGGAAAGCCTATCTAAAATGGGGTGTTATTCATGAATCGGCAATGTCATTAAATACGGCTTTAGATAATGAAAATTTCAATTTTTATGGCAAAGCGCTTTCGGGTATTGAAAAACAAAAACCACTATGGCGAAGAGGTGTAGACAAGGTAAACAACAACCTTGGAGAAATTATAGGCAAAGTATATGTTGAAAAATATTTTCAACCGGAAGCTAAAGCACAAGTAACCGTTTTAGTTAAAAATCTACTTGAAGCCTATGGAAAAAGCATCAAAAATTTGGATTGGATGAGTCCGGAAACCAAAAAACAGGCATTTGATAAATTATCAAAAATTACTTTAAAAATTGGTTACCCTGCCAAATGGAAAGATTATTCCACACTAAAAGTGATAAAAGGTGATTTGTATGGGAATTTACAAAAAGCTACTGCCTTTGAATACAACCGATACCTAAATAAACTGGGCAAACCTGTTGAAAGGTCCGAATGGAGAACGACACCGCAAACCGTAAATGCATTTTACAATCCTCTGTTAAATGAAATTGTATTTCCGGCCGCTATTTTACAACCGCCTTTCTTTGATCCAAAAGCAGATGATGCCTTAAACTACGGCGGTATTGGCTCGGTAATTGGGCACGAAATCGGACATGCGTTTGACGATAAAGGAAGCGCTTTTGACGGTAATGGAGTCCTGCGCAACTGGTGGACGAAAAAAGATTTAGCGGCCTTCAAACAAAAAACGGGAGCATTAGTTGCCCAATATAACGGTTTTAAAGTATTCCCTGACCTCAACGTTAATGGAGAGTTTACTCAAGGAGAAAATATTGGTGATTTAGGAGGACTATCCATCGCTATAAAAGCCTATAAAATTAGTCTTAGGGGTAAAAAATCGCCTGTTTTGGATGGTTTTACCGGGGAGCAACGTGTTTTTCTAGGCTGGGGCCAAGTTTGGTTAACTAAAAGTCGCGACGAGTCATTACGAAACCAAGTGGCAAACGACCCACACTCACCCTCAAAATTCAGGATAAACGGCGTTGTGCGCAATATCCCTGAGTTTTATACCGCTTTCAATATAAAACCGAAGGATTCGCTATATCTCGCTCCAGAGAAAAGAGTTAAAATCTGGTAATTCAGACTTCTTTTCTAAATAAAAGAACTCCTTACCACGCCGTTCTATAAATAACAGAATCTCCTATTTTGTTCTACCGTCTGGATCCAAGTTAAAAATAGGACACAGCTAACACTGATTAAGCAGATTTACACTGAATTTCAAGTTGATATTAAAAAGTTAAACACCAATTTCACCAATTTTCACGAATTAGTTTGTGCAAATTCGTGAAATTCGTGTTTAATATCCTACCTAATTTTCGTTTCCACACGGTTGTACTTTACAGTGGTGATTTTTATGCAAAAAACTATATTTCAGTATCTTAGATTGTATTTTATCGTTTCAACCCGGCAAATACAAAAGTCTTTTTTGTATATTTATAGTTGAAAGAAATAAAATCTGTTGACATGAAACGTATACTTGTCCTATTGTTTTTCTGCATTCCTTCCTATTTAATATTGGCGCATTCCTATAGTCTTAAAGCAAGTAAAACTAAAGCTGATATTTCTGCTCTTTCCTTTATTTACAAAAAGACAACTCTTTTCTTGCATGAACCATTTGACAGCACATTGGTTGCTCCTTTTTTTGCCAAATACCCAAAACTGAAATACCTAAAACCCGAAGTGGTCAAACTATATCGGAAACACAATTACCAATTCCTTTGGTATGACCGCAATGAGCTGAATGAGTTTGCTGATTTATTGTACAGTAAAATCAACAATTTAGATCAGGAAGGGCTGAAAATCCGGGTTCCGTACAAGGAAAAAATGCAAACCATTTTCCAGGATTATGACAACAGGAAAGAATCAAATTTGGAGATAGAACTGCTGATGTCTTCGCTGTATTTTTTCTATTTCAATAGAGTTTATAAAGGCGTAGCTATTGAGAAAACGCAAGAATTGGGCTGGTATCTTCCCCGAAAAAAACAATCGTATGTCAATAGGCTGGACTCGTTGTTACAAGATCCCAGTTTAATCAATAAGCGGGACAAAGACCTTTTGGGACAGTATTATCAGTTAAAAGAGGCCTTGAAAAATTATCGGAATATTGAAAAAAAGGGAGGCTGGAGCTCCATTATTTGGCCTAAAAAAACGAAATCGCTGAAACCGGGAGATACCGCTGATGTGGTTTTGCAAATCAGAAACCGACTTTATATAACAGGTGATTTGAATGCCGATTCTAAAAAAAATTGGTACGACAACGAACTTTCGGCCGGAGTGCTGCATTACAAGGAACGCAATGCTTTTACTGCTGATCCCATACTACTGCCCAAACACATCAAGGACATGAATATTTCGGTCAATGAACGGATAAAAACTATTATGACTAATATGGAACGCTGCCGATGGATTTCTCCCAGTTTGATAAAAACACAGCAGTATATCATGGTCAATATTCCTTCCTATGCGCTCACTTATTTCAAAAACGGAAAACCCGCTCTGGAATCTAAAGTGGTTGTGGGCAAATCACTGAATAGAACGGTAGTTTTTAGCGGTGAAATGAGTGAAATTGTATTTAGCCCGTATTGGAACGTCCCTTCAAGTATTTTAAGAAAAGAGATTTTGCCGGCTATTGCCAAAAATGCAAATTATCTCGCAAAACACAACATGGAATGGGTTGGTGATAAAGTGAGGCAACGCCCCGGTCCGGAAAACTCCCTTGGATTGGTTAAGTTCGTTTTCCCAAACTCCTTTTCCATTTATATGCATGATACGCCTGCAAAAACCTTGTTTCAAGAGGAACAAAGAGCTTTTAGTCACGGCTGCGTTCGGGTGGCGCGAGCGAGGGATTTGGCCGTTGCCATTTTGAAGGACGACAAAAACTGGACTCCCGAAAAAATAGACGCAGCCATGAACCGCGGTATAGAAAAAACCTATACCCTTAAAACTAAAATCCCGGTTTATATTGGTTATTTTACCGCTTGGGTAGATCGCGATGGAACGATTCATTTTTATAATGACATCTACGGCCACGATTCCCGACTCTCTGAATTGTTGCTGACCGATTGAGTTTAATGAGCGGTTAGAATTGGCTTTTTTGATTTTGTCTCGAAATAATCTCAGACTCGATTTTGGCCACGCAATCCTCCAGATTTTTTTCTATTTGTTCACTCCAGAAACGAAGCACTTTCCAGTTTTGTGATTCTAGATAATTATTGACTTCAATATCTCGTTGCATGTTTCGTTCTATTTTCTTGATCCAGTATTCAGGATTTGTTAAAGGCTTTTTTCTGGTTTCCCAATCTTTTCCATGAAAAAATTCTGAATCTACAAAAATGGCAATTTTAAGTTGTTTGAAAGTAAGGTCTGGTTTACCAAAGACTGTTTTATTATTTTTTCTATATCTATAACCTAAATTCCATAATGCTTTAGCTAAAGTGAGTTTAGCTTTTGTTGCAGTGCTTTTGATAGCACGCATGTTATTGGAACGTTGTTCTGGAGTGAAACAATCCATGGTATAATTATTTGACTTTCCATGTAAATTTATAAATTTTAAATAAAAGGTGTTGCCTCTTCTTCATCAATTGGAATTGGCACATCCTTCATAAACATCTCAAAAGACCCAATAGGTGCAAAGTCAATATTGATTGTTGTATAATCCCCTTTTTTTCGCCATAAACGAATAGAATCAGTTCCTTTCTTTTGCAACCATTCGCGAGTTACCGGTTCACGTTCTTTTAATCCTAAAACATCTACTAATAACCATTGACCTAATGCAGATTGCCCGTATCTTTTACCATTTTCATCATGTTCTGTGTTACTTCCCGATTGAAAGTTTTTCATATTATCACCAGTTAATAAAGAAGGAATCGTTTTACCATTTGGTAATTGCAAATAGAAACGTATTTCAGGTTTCTCATTTTTAGCTCCATCATAACTTTTTCTAATTTTCAAAAACTCTAGTATATTTTCAGTGAAAAAATCGGGATGTTTTTTATGAAATTCTATTGGAACTGGAATATAAACTTCGTTAAGTGGCCTTGGAGCGTTACTGCCTTTACTTTTAGGCGCACCGTTCCAAGCATTTAATCCAGATTTCTCTTCTACTTCTTTCGATTCATATGAATACAAGGGTAAATAAGCTTCTACTATATCTGGTTCTATAGCTTTTGAAGTT
Source organism: Flavobacterium xylosi (assembly GCF_042787345.1). Lineage (NCBI taxonomy): Bacteria > Pseudomonadati > Bacteroidota > Flavobacteriia > Flavobacteriales > Flavobacteriaceae > Flavobacterium > Flavobacterium xylosi. Next base: position 80,841 of record NZ_JBHZPZ010000005.1, read on the forward strand.
TCAATAATATCAAAATACGCTTTCAATAGGAACGCAAATGGATCTTCAATAATTTTTACATCAAATCTATTCAGAACTAATGAATTATAATTATTAGAAGCGAATTTTTGATGTATCTGCGAATCTCCAAAAGTGTACCTATAATCTTTATTTCCATCTGACCAAGATAATGCTGACCTGGTTTCACTAAGATTTTTAAGGTTATTTATGTCAATCAATGGATAAGCGCATTCATTTATAGTGAATACACCTTTATCTCTGGTTACATAATGGTAAATATTTTTATCGTCTGATAATCCTAAGCGTTTATAATCGCTTTTCATTCTTTCATTCTTAATTTCAGAAATCTTGTAAGCTAACGAATGTAAGTTATCACGATGTATGTTGATTTCATTTTGATACCTTTTGAGTTGCATTACTTTTTGAAATGATGGTTTACTTCCCATCCAAGTTTTCAAACCGACACCTATTCTAACATCTCCAAAAACTGATAAAACGTCATGAGGAGTGTTACCAATATCAACATTCTGACTCTTGAAAATTTTAGCAAAAACCGTTTCTTGAAATTTAGAATCAAGATATGGAATTAAGTCACCTTGTTTTTGACGAAACAAATTTGACAAAGCTCCATAAACCTGTAAAAAACTTTATGTACTCTTCTTGTTGTTCATTAGAAAATTGTTCCCAAACACTCATTTTAAAGGACTTTAATAATTTCTTTACTAATTCTTTCAATCAAGGTAGTCGTCACCGAATTACCTGCTTGCATATACAACTTACTATTGGAAACATTTGGTAAAATATATTGATCCATCGGATATCCTTGAAATGCAAAACATTCTTTAGGAGTTAATTTCCTAATACCATAATCATCCAAAATTAAAGGGACGTTATGGCCTCCTGTTCCCATATTAGCTGTTAGAGTAGGACAAACTTGGCTTTTATTTTCTCTTACATAGACTCTTCTCCATTGATAAATAGTATCTTTTGAAGTCATAGTCTTTTCAAGTTCCGGATAATATTGATGATCTTTTCTATAATATAAATTATCTGCTTGCTTCCCTTTTTCTAAAATATCATGAATTGTATTAGTTAAAGGTATTGGTTGCGGAAATCTAAAATTTCCATGATTCGCTACTTGCTCTTTATCAAAAGCCACAATAAAAATCCTTTCTCTATTTTGAGGAACATTTGCATGAGTCGAAGAATTCAAAATTTTAGTATAGGTTTTGTAACCCAGTTTTTCCTCTAAAATTTCCAATATGACTTTAAAAGTATTCCCTTTATCATGTGAAACAAGATTTTTTACATTTTCAAGGAAAACTACTTTTGGCCTTTTAGTTTCGATAATCTTTTCTAAATCAAAAAATAGTGTTCCTCTTGTATCTTGAAAACCTTTTCTATTTCCTGCTATTGAAAAAGCTTGGCAAGGAAAACCTGCACACAAAACATCAAAATTATCGGGTATATAATTTTTAGTTCTCTCTTTTGTTATATCTCCAAATGGAACTTCTCCAAAATTTGCTCTGTATGTTATTTGTGAATCAGCATTCCATTCAGATGTAAATACGCATTTACCTCCAACATTTTGCAATGCAATTCTAAATCCTCCAATCCCAGCAAAAAGATCTATAAATTTGAAAGTATATTTTTCTGGAGTTGGAAAAGGAACGTTTTCTACTTCAAATAACAATTGTTGTAATGCTAGATCAGAAACTAAATTTTGATTTTCTTCCTCATTTTTATATTCAACAATTTGTTTTAAATATTCAGTTGCTTCTTCTTCAAAATGATCTTTGACACCATTATCATAATTATGCAAATAATGAGTTAATACTGCTTTTCTATTATCATCATCTTCAATAAAGCGAGTTTTAAATTTTTTAGCATCGAATTCATTAATTGATATTTTCTCTTTCATTATCATTTATTTTAGTAATCTTTCTAATTCTTCTATATTTTTAAATGACTTTAAATGTTCAAAGCCAATAAATGTAGTTTTTGAATCTATATTTTTTGTCATACTTCCTTTTAAAAAATCATCATTTTGATGAGAATTCAATGTTGTTACGTCGGCAAATCCGCATATCCAAACATCTTTAGTTCCTTTTTTTATTGTTATTATTGCTGGCTCATCGTTCATTTTATCAATAACAGGGAATTCTCCATATTCAGACATTATCACATTAACTCTTTTACCAGAAATAAAAATAGAAGGTGAATAAGTTTTCGGATTTACAATAGACCAATCTATTAATTCAAGTTTTAAAAAGGTCTCTAATGCTAAAATGCTTAAAATTTTTAATGAAAATTTATCTATGAACGCAACTCCTTCGTATAGATCTCTTAGTTCGTTTATATTATTAAGTTTAAGACTGCTTAAGACTGCCTGCTGAATTTTTATTGTTCCTTTATAGCTAACTGTTTCATATTGAAACGAGTCTCTATTTGATAACACTTTAAGTATAAAATTTTTCATTGTTAATCAGTAAAATTTAGTTTTTATTATATGTAAGCGACAATCCGAACCCCAATTACCATGAAAATTTAGACAAATGATCTAAAAAACAATTCAATTTTCCCTTTCCAATCTTAAAAATCGTTGTTCTACTAACTTTTATTATATCTACTAAATGTTCTATATAGCATTCTTTAATTATTAGATTTTGTTATTTCTTAGAAACAATAAATATTTTCATTAGATTTTTTTTAGTTTATAAACATCTTTACTTATAAATGCTAAAAATTATTATCGCTAAAAAAATCTTTAAAACCCGTATCGAGCGCAAGAATTATTTTCTCTATTATTTCAATTGAAACATTTCTTTTTCCTTTCTCGATATCAGAAATATAATTCCTGTCAACATTCGAAATATTAGCGAGTTGCTCTATCGAGAAGCCTTTTTCTTCTCTTAATACTTTTACTTTTAGACCGAATTTTTCTTTAATCTCCATATTTGATAAAATTAGTTTTACGCCTACAATTGACCCGCCTACAATTGACCTCATTAATTTTTAGTTTTCAACTTGATTTTTTGATAAGTAAATTATTTCCACAAAAAAAACGCTACTCTTTCGAATAGCGTTTTTTGAATTTCTTGTTGGTATCAATTCGTGATGGGATTGCTTTGCCGCGTACCTCGCAACTCCTCGCAATGACAATCTTCTGGGTAATCTGATGCCCTAGCCCTGATTGTAACGAAAATCCTTTATGTCAGCCATTTCGGCGGATATAAAGATTGCAGTGAAAAGCAGGAAATAGCTCCTAAAAATAAATCCTATTCAGCTATTTTTTGCAATTCGGTTACGCCCATATTGTGCAAGGTAAATGCCTGGATGTCTACGTTTTCCTGAATGGTTGCCGCCACGGATTTTCCTGCGCCGTGTCCTGCATTGATGTCAATACGGATTAAAGTAGGATTAGGTCCAGTTTGTTTTTCCTGTAATTCGGCAGCAAATTTGAAACTGTGTGCCGGCACTACTCTATCGTCGTGATCGCCCGTTGTGACCATCGTGGCCGGATATTGGGTTCCTTGTTTTACATTATTCACCGGAGAATAGCCCTTGATGTAGTCAAACATTTCTATGCTGTCCTGTGACGTTCCGTAATCATACGCCCAACCCGCTCCCGAAGTAAAGGTGTGGTAGCGCAACATATCCATAACACCCACGGCCGGCAAGGCGACTTTCATCAAATCCGGGCGTTGCGTCATGGTGGCTCCCACTAACAATCCGCCGTTTGAACCACCGCGAACGGCAAGAAAACTGGAAGAAGTATAGTTTTGAGCAATCAGATATTCAGCGGCTGCGATGAAATCATCAAACACATTTTGCTTTTGCATTTTGGTTCCCGCATCGTGCCATTTTTTCCCATATTCTCCTCCTCCGCGTAAATTAGGAACGGCAAAAATGCCTCCGCTTTCCATCCAAACTGCATTGGCAATACTGAAACTTGGCGTTAAGCTTACGTTGAAACCGCCATAACCGTAAAGCATTGTTGGGTTTTTGCCGTCGAGTTTCAATCCTTTTTTATGGGTGATCATCATTGGGATTTTGGTTCCGTCTTTGGAAGTGTAAAACACTTGTTTAGAAACGTAGTCTTCGCTTTTGAAATCTACTTTCGGTTTTTCATATACCGCCGATTTTCCTGATTTTGGTTCGAATGAATAAATCGTTCCCGGGCTGACATAATTAGTAAACGAATAATAAAGGGTTTTTTCTTTTTTCTTTCCGCCAAAACCGCCTGCAGTTCCCAGCGCTGGCAACTGTATTTCGCGAATCATTTTTCCTGAATAATCATATTGTTTCACCACCGAAACGGCATCTTTCATGTAATTAGCAAAAATGTAACCGCCACCTGTTGTTGGTGACAAAACGTTCTCCGTTTCCGGGATGAAATCTTTCCAGTTTTCCGGTTTTGGATTCTTGACATCCACCGTTACGATGCGTTTGTTGGGCGCATTCAAGTCGGTTTCTATGAATAATTTTGTACCTTCATTATCGATTATATTGTTGTCGCTTTTGAAATTATCAACAATAGTCACAATAGGACTGTTGGGCTTGGTCAGGTCTTGGATATACAATTCGTTTCCGTAAGTCGAAGTCGAAGCGGTGATAACCAAATAATGATCGTCCTCTGTCACGCTTCCGCCTACATAACGTCGTTTTTGGTCTGCGCCAAAGATGATTTGGTCTTGCTTTTGTGCGGTTCCCAACTTGTGAAAATAGAGTTTGTGTTGGTCCGTTTTTGCCGACAATTCGCTTCCTTTTGGCTTGTCGTAACTGGAATAATAGAAGCCCTCGTTTCCTTTCCAGGACACGCCGCTGAATTTCACATCGACAATCGTGTCTTCAATTATTTTTTGGGTGATGGCATCCATTATCATCACTTTTCTCCAATCGCTTCCTCCTTCTGAAATGGCATACGCTACTTTTGAACCGTCTTTGGAGAAATCCAATCCGCCAAGCGAAGTGGTTCCATCTTTAGAAAAAGTATTGGGGTCCAGGAAAACTGTTTCGGTTCCTTTGGCGTCTTTTCTATACAACACCGATTGGTTTTGCAAACCGTTGTTTTTGTAATAATAGGTATAATTCCCCTCGGTGAAAGGTGCGCCTATTTTCTCGTAATTCCACAGTTTTTCCATTCTTGCTTTTAGCACATCGCGAAACGGAATCTGGGCTAAATAATCATAGGTCACTTTGTTTTGAGCTTTTACCCAAGCACCGGTTTCGACAGATTTATCGTCTTCGAGCCAACGGTAGGGATCAGGAACTTTGGTATCAAAATAGACATCAACGGTTTCACCTTTTTGGGTAACTGGGTATTTCATTGTAGTTGGTTTTTGGTTTTGGCCAAAACTTGCAATAGTGGCAGATACAGCCATTAATAAAAAAGTGTTTTTCATCATTTTAGTTTTAGGTTATAACAAAAATAGGGAAATAGTTAGTGTTCCTGATAAAGGAAAGTCTTAAAAAGAGTTAGTCGTTAAAATGTTTTTTTTATTACAGTTATGACAATTTAAACCGAATTATATATTCCTAATGCTGAAAATAACAAACATATAAGTCATATAAGTTTTTTTTAAGTTTAGAAATAATTGACGTGTGCAGCAAAAAAATAATAAACCATATAAGGCATTTAAGGTCATATAAATTTTAAACTAATTCGTTTGTGTCAAAGTTTGAACTCAATTCTTATATGACTTATATGTTAAAAAAAAATAGCCTAAAGACTTATTTTATAGTGTAAAGAAAAACGCTACTCTCTCGAATAGCGTTTTCTTATTTTTATGCTTACGCAAAAGTGCTACAAATTAAAATTCACCCCAAAAACTATGTTTCTTCCTATGTTAGGAATTCCATCGGTTTTCAAGCGGGAAAGATGCGCAATATAGCTTTTGTCCAATAAATTATTCCCGTTCAAATTAATATCGAAAGCCATTTTACCTAGTTTTACTTTTCCTCCAAAACCTAGGTTTACCAATGTGTATCCATTCGATTTTGTTTCAAAACCACTCACGTTATTTTGATTGAAAGTAGAGGAAAAATTCAAAGTGGCGAATCCCTCTTCCAACCAATTATTGATTTTAAATTCGGTTCTAATCGTGTTGTTCCAATTGTTAGCCGGAATCAAAGGCAGAAAATCACTCCCGCCGCTTCGGGATTGTTTCTTACCGGTTACGGACTCAAAACTGGTGTCAAAATGCAACCAATCCAATGGATGGGGGTGAAAATGCAGACCTATTTCGCCTCCGTATAATTTGGCATTATCCTGAATATAATTAAAAACAGCATTCTCATCAATCACTTCTCCTGTTGGAGAAGTGTAGATATAATTGTTGATGTGGTTGTAAAATCCATTGGCAAAAAACTCAAAATGGCTATTTTTATATTCTAAATTCACATCGGTTTGCACGTTTTGTTCCGTTTTCAAGTCACTGTTTCCTACCTCATAACGATTAGTTCCTTCATGAACTCCATTGGAGGTTAATTCGGCTAAATTCGGCGCTCTAAACCCAGACGCCAAATTCAATCGCAATGTCAAATCCTCGGCCAGATTAGTTTTGTAACCCAACGAGGCATTAAAACTATCGTACGATTTATCGATGGCTTTAAAATACCCTTCCTCACCTACAGTTCCGTGTTCTTCCGTGGTGATTTGTCTGTTATCGAAACGCAATCCCCCTTGCAACACGTTTGATTCCCATTCATAGTTAGCAGTTCCAAAAACTCCAAAATCATTGGTTGTCGCATCCGGAATCAGATATTCTTCCCCAGAATTCATATTGGTTTGGTGCATTCCCTGAATTCCAAAAATAGATTCGACTTTTCCTATTGTTGGCAAATGGTATTTTGCATCATAATTGAATGTTTTTAGTTTCATGTGCAAAACCGCAACATCACTATCTTCAAATTCCGAACGATCATTGGCAACATAACCCAAATCGACATCCAGTTTTGAATTTTTTAAATAAAATATGGAATTCAAACTCAACAGATGATTAAAAACGCCTTGTTTAGGAAAACCTGTTTTTTTACTTGTGGATTGCTCTACAATACCATTTTCCGGGATTCCTAAATCCAGGTTGTTGTAATTGTAACGAAAAACCGTCGAAAATTTGGAGTCACTGTAACCAATTCCTGTTTTGAAATCGGTTTCATTGTAACGGGTGTTGGTCACACGGTCGCCATTAGCAATTTTATAATCAGAATGGCTATTGTAACTTCCACGAGCTAGATATTTCCAATTATCAGTAGACGTTTTCAATCCTAAAGAAGTATTACTACCTAAAGTATTCGAAAAAAGCTTCTGGCTGAAATTAGCTTTGAAGGTATTAGCATCGGCAAATTTTTCTGGATTAAAATACAAAACACCACCCAAAGCATCTGAACCATAAAGCAATGAAGCCGGTCCTTTGATAACCTCAACGCTTTCTATTCCGGAGTCATTTAACCCCAAACCGTGTTCGTCTCCAAACTGTTGGTTTTCCATTCGGACACCTTGTGAATATACCAAAACCCGATTCCCGCTCAATCCACGAATGACCGGTTTCCCGATGGAAGTTCCTGTAGAAACCTGCGAAACGCCCGGAATGGTTGCCAATCCTTCGATTAAGGTGGCGGTTCCTTTTCGTTGCATCTCTTTAATACTTTCGTGCTCGACTTTCATCACATTTTGTGATTGTATTTTATTGAAAGCCGTCGAAACGATTACCTCATCCATTTGGAATATCGTTTCTTCGAGAATTATATCGAGTGAGTTTTCTTTTTGTAAACTGTTTATGGTTTTATTTTGTGTTCCAAATCCAACGAAAGTAAAAGTCAGTTTTAGTTTTCCATTAGGGAGATTGGTAAAAGTGTATTTTCCGTTGTCATCAGTTGCAGTTCCCTTGTGCAATTCTGATGCATAGACCGAAACACCTTTTATGGGTTGATTATTTTTATCTGTTACAATTCCAGAAAGTGTGTTTTGCGCTTGAAGCATGGCCGAAAACCCCAAGAATAGGGCTATAATAAAATATTTCATTGAAAATGATTGTATTGTTCCTAACCACATTCTTCTCAAAAATGAAGGAAGATGAGTCTGGAATTATTTAGTAAATAAAATAGAAATGGGACGTGCTGAATAAATCAACAGAAGCTGAAATAAATTCAGCTCAAATTATTTACAGGGGGTCCGCGAAGAGAATATAAACTTCCGGAAAACGAAAGAATCGTTTCCTCAGCACTAATGAAATATGGTATTTCTTTATAAGTAGTATATAATTGATAGGAAAACTCTTTTGGAGAAATATAACTTCCAAAAGTAAAATCACAAACATAACAATGATCAAAATTGTGGTGCTGGTGCGTTATTTCTTTCTGGGTGACGTTGTATTTATGATGGCATTGCTTTTGCGAAAATTGCTTCTCTAAATGATCATAGGTATGAAAGGACTGAAACAGTATTGAAAACAATACGGCAGCCGCTAAAAAAAGACTTATTATGAGCTTATTTTTTTTCATCCTTGGCAAATGTATGAAAACATAAAAATTTTACACCTATTTAAAACAAAAAAACTACAACGTTTAAGATTGTAGTTTTTTTATAATATGTAGAGACGCAAGGTAGAGACGCACTGCAGTGCGTCTCTACATCGTCAAAATTTAAACCAATTTTGCTGCAATCAAATATTCAGCAATTTGTATCGTGTTTGTTGCCGCTCCTTTTCTCAAATTATCCGCAACAATCCACATGTTCAATGTATTGGGCTGGCTTTCGTCACGACGAATTCTACCTACAAACACATCGTCTTTTCCTTGCGCATACATTGGCATTGGATACGTATAGGTATCATTGTTGTCCTGAACCACCACTCCGTCAGTATGATGCAAAATATTTTGGATATCAGACACTTCAAAATCATTGGTAAACTCAACATTTACCGCTTCACTGTGACCACCAACAATAGGCACACGAACAGCAGTTGCCGTCACAGCAATTGTTCTGTCGCCCAATATTTTTTGAGTTTCACGAACCAATTTCATCTCTTCTTTAGTGTAACCATTGTCTTCAAAAGAATCACATTGTGGGATTGCATTTCTATGAATTGGGTATTTGTATGCCATTTCACCCTGAACACCTGCGTATTCATTTTCCAATTGTTGCACCGCTTTTACACCTGTTCCAGTGATGGATTGATACGTAGAAACAATAACACGTTTGATATTGTATTTTTTATGTAAAGGTGCCAAAACCAAAACCATCTGAATAGTAGAACAATTTGGATTAGCAATAATTTTATCTTCTTTTGTTAATTCTCCCGCATTGATTTCAGGAACGATTAATTTTTTGGTCGGATCCATTCTCCACGCCGATGAATTATCGATAACTGTTGTTCCTGCTGCTGCAAATTTTGGAGCCCATTCCAGTGAAGTTTCACCTCCTGCAGAAAATAAAGCAATGTCTGCCTTCATATCTACGGCCGTTTGCATGCCTACAACGGTATATTTTTTTCCTTTGAATTCGATCTCTTTCCCTACTGATCTTTCAGAAGCTACAGGAATTAATTCCGTAACAGGGAAATTTCTTTCTGCTAATACTTTCAACATTACTTCGCCAACCATTCCAGTAGCGCCTACAACTGCTATTCTCATAGTATATTTTTATTATTGGACATTCAATTAGAATTACAAAAGTAAGTAATATTGAAATCAAAACAATCGTGTTCACAAAAAATAACAAAATGTTACAATCATAACATTTCATATACAACCACTAATTCATAGATAAAAAATTTGAAATCAGCAGTACTATAGTTTTTTAGGATTCCTCTGGATTTTTTTGCAAAACATCTTGTTTTAATAATTCAAACCATTAAGAAATTGAGAAAATTTAAGCGCCAATTCTTAATGAAAATTAACTTCTTAATGGTGAAAAATGTCATTGTTTTACGTGAATTTTTAAAAAAGAAAAACCTTCTCAATTAAGAAGCGGTTTAGTCCTGAAACTAATTCAGGATAAATTAGAATATATAGTATAGCGGTATTATTTTTTTACCCTTTGGATCTAATTCAAGTTTTTTTAAACGCATAGAAACATAGTTTTTAACTGTTTCTATGAAGGCTTTCAATTTATTATAGTAAATCATAGCTTTGTGAACCCAAGAAACTGGTTTATCCTAATCTTTTTTTCTATGTTTCTATGAGTTTGTTTTTTTGGAATTGCTAATTTTAAATAATTGCACCCAACAGACTATTTTTTTAATAAATCTCTAATTTGAGTAAGCAATTCTTCCTGAGTAGGTCCGGCTGGAACAGTAACAACTTCTTCTTTCTTTCTGGCTTTTTCAGCAGCTCTCAGAATAACAAAAATAAAGAAGGCAATAATAACGAAATTGATAATCGCCTGGACTAAATTCCCATAGGTAATTACTGCAGCTCCGGCTTTTTTTGCCTCTGCTAAAGTTCCATAACTATTCCCATCTAATGTGATAAATTTTTGTGTAAAATCGATTCCACCTGTTATCAGTCCTACAATTGGCATAATAACATCATCAACCGCAGAACCGACAATTTTACCAAACGCAGCACCAATAACTACCGCAGTTGCTAAACTCAACACATCACCTTTCATTAAAGATGCTTTAAAATCGCCGAAAAATCCCATAATTAATTTTTTAAGTTAAAATTATATTTGCTAAACGAATTTAATCAAAATTTTTATTCAATTACCAACCATTCCCGCAATTACTTACTCTCTATAAAATACTCTCTTTACTCGTTGCGAAATACTGGTAAGAACTTCATAAGGAATTGTGTTTAATTTTTGGGCAATATAATTTACGTTCGGGCTTTCGCCAAAAATAATTACAGCGTCACCTTCCTTGCAACCTATCCCGCTGACATCTACCATTAGCATATCCATACAAATGCTTCCAAGAATAGTCGCTCTTTCATTTTTAATAATCACAAAACCAACTCCATTTCCCCAGCCTCTCGAAATTCCGTCAGCATAACCTATAGGAATTGTTGCGACTTTTGTTGGTTTCTCCGCCATAAATCGTCTGCCATAACCTACGCTATCTCCTGCAGGAATTGTTCTGATTTGAGAAATAATAGATTTAAGTGTGCCTACATTTTCTAAATATTTCTGCTCTTCATCGTCATTTGAAACTCCGTAAAGTCCAATTCCAAGACGAACCATATCATATTGAGAATCGGGATAATTACTAATTCCTGAAGTGTTCAAAATATGTCGAATGGGTTTTATTTGCAGTTCCGTCATTAATTTCGAAGATAATTTCTCGAATAGATCAATTTGTGAATGCGCAAAATCCTTATGTTCTAAATCATCGCTCGTGGCCATGTGCGAAAGAATACTTTTTATCTCAATGGTTTGATTTCCTCTTAAAGTGGTAATCAAATCGTCTAGTGTATTGGCCTCAAAACCCAAACGATGCATTCCCGTATCCAATTTGATATGGATAGGAAAGTGTTTTAATTTTTTTTGTTCGGCAATTTTAAGAAAAGCACGAAGTCCTTTCAAACTGTAAATTTCCGGTTCTAATTGATGTTGGATAATCGCGAGAAAACTCGTGTTTTCTGGATTCAGTACCATAATAGGCAAATGAATTCCCAGATTTTTCAATGAAATTCCTTCATCGGCGAAAGCGACTCCCAAATAATCCACTTTATGATGTTCCAGTAATTTGGCAATTTCAAAGCCACCGTTTCCATACCCAAAAGCCTTGACCATTACCATCATTTTGGTGGCTGGCTTCAACTTCGATTTAAAGAAATTCAAATTATGGCTGATGGCATTCAGATTAATTTCAAGGACCGTTTCATGCGTCTTCTCTTCCAACAGGGAAACGATTTCCTCAAACTGAAACGTTCTTGCCCCCTTAATTAAAATGGTTTCATTGCTAAAGTCCAAATTCTCAAAATCAGAGATAAACTCTGCCGTGCTATTATAAGTTACGCAGTTGACGAATTTATCTTTAAATACCGAAATAGTTTCACCAACACCTATTACCCTGCTGATTTTGTTTGAAATAATTAACTCTGCGACCTTAGAATACAGTTCGTCCTTAGGCAAACCGCTCTGAAAAATATCCGATAAAATCACTGTTTTCTTTTGATATTCTTTGCTATGCCTGTTCGCCTCTTGGGCTCGGGTCTGACTTTCGAGAAAATCCAAGGCTATTTTTAGGGATTGAAAATCGGAACTGTAACTGTCGTCAATAATACTGCATTTATTGATTCCATTCTTGACTTTCAAACGCATTTCAACAGGATACAATAATTTCATTCGGTTTTGAATCGTTGTTACATCGTATTTAAAATACAGCAAAACCATCAAACACGAAATAGAATTCTCAACTGAAGCCGCATCCTGAAAAGGAATTTCTATTTCAAAATTTTCTTTCGCTTGACGAATCTGTAAAACTGTTTTATCAAAAACAGCCCTTTTGGCAACAAAAACATCAGCCGTTGCATCATTGAAACTCCATGAAAAAAGGGTTTGAATCCCATTTTCAAAATCCGACAAATTAGCATCGACAATATCACTCTTCTGATAAATAAGGACTTTCGAATGCTTGAATAAAAGGAGTTTCTCTCTTATTTTTTCTTCTAAATTCCCGAATCCTTCATCGTGTGCAGAACCTATGCTTGTTAAAATTCCAATCGTGGGCTTGATTATTTTCTCCAGTTTTCCCATTTCTGAACTGGTAGAAATGCCCGCTTCGAAAATTCCAAGATTATGCTGTTCATTAATAGCAAGTACTGACAAGGGAACACCCACTTGTGAGTTGTAACTTTTAGGGCTTCTTATGACGTTATAATCCGGGCTTAACAGGAAATTAAGCCATTCCTTGACGATTGTTTTACCATTGCTCCCCGTCAATCCAATAACCGGAAAATCAAAAAGATTGCGATGATATCCTGCAAATTGCTGTAAAGCAACTAATGTGTTTTCGACTACCAAAAAATTAGCTTTGCCGGCAGAGTCTTCTGGAATATGGGTGACTACAAAATTCTGTACGTCTTTTTCAATTAAATTTTTAATGTACAAATGCGCATCATTATTGGGCCCGACCAATGCGAAAAATAAAGTTTGCGAACCATTTTGTAAAGAGCGACTGTCTATAGAAACAGTGTCTATTGTTTTAGCCTTATTGTTATTTACAAATACAGCCTGAATTTGCGAAATTATATTTTGAATTTTTAGAATCATTAATTTAGAAAGCGAATGACGCTCATTTAAGGATTTATATAAATTACTATTACAAAAGAGAAGAATATTTTATTCCCTGATTAGTTAAATAGAAACAATTACTGTTTTCAATGGTTCCTCAAAAATAACACTTCTTTTGACAATGAAGACTTTGAAAGCTCAGAAATTATTGCCAATTTACATTTATTAATTATCAATCCCAATTACTTAGAAAGCCTTATTAAATGTTAACAAACTCAAAAACACAGCTACACTTTACAAAATTATTTATATTTGTTGAAGTCAATAAACATCAGAACTCTTGAAAAAAATCCTTCCTTTATTTTCTTATATTTTTCATCCGATATTTATTCCGGCGATGGCCACCTTATTTTATCTTTTTTTTAATACTACTGCTTTTGCAACTGAAGAAAAGTTATTCGTCTTTTTTCAAGTGGCGATTATTCTGGTGATCATTCCAATACTATTTTTTTTAATTTTAAAAGCTGCCGGAAAAATTGATTCTATAATGATTGCTGAAGTCACACAACGTAAAATACCGCTGATTCTTCAATGTTTTTTAATCATTTTATTGGTTCGAAAAAGCATAACGATAGACCGATATCCCGAATTGCATTTTTTCTTTTTGGGAGCGCTTCTCAGCACTATTTTGGCTCTAATATCTTTATTTCTCAATATAAAAGCCAGTCTGCACATGATGGCAATAAGTGCATTGACCTTATTTGTGATTGCAATAAGTTTACATTTTCAATTTCAGAATACTTTTATCATTGCTTTTTTAATACTCGCAAATGGCCTTGTAGCTTCCTCCCGTATAGAAATGAACGCACACACGAATAAAGAATTAATTATAGGTTTTTTTTTAGGAAGTATTCCGCAGTTGCTTTTATTATTTTTATGGCTATAAAATGTAGAAGATTATTCCAATATTTAGGGATTTCATAGTGATGGGTTCCCCTTCAATTTTTGCCGATTTAAACAAAGAATTTAAACCATAATAAGCATACACATTAATGGTGTTATAACCAACTGAAATATAGGCACCATAAAGAAGTTTATTAAAATCCTTATTACTGGTGACGATAATTTTTCCTTGGTCATCTTCAAAAATAGAACGATCATGAATTAAATAACTCAATTTGAATCCTCCATAAATTCTCCAAAACTTATGGCTTTCATAAGTTGAAGTTCGCCATCTAAATTCAATAGGCACCTCTACTAAAAGTTGTGAAAATTTATTTTTATTAAAACTTGTTTCCGAATCAATAATCGAATACGTTGGCGCTTGATCTGATTTATAAATCGCCAGATTCTGATTGTAATTGTTATAAGAGAATCCAATTCCGGAAGCTAGTGCTTTAGTTCTGTTTTTGTTTATCGGCATATCCCTCAGGAAACCTAATGAAAATCCAGTAGACAATTTGCTTTGGGACAAACCGTCAGGCTTATTGATTAAGGTATTATATGTAAATCCAAAATAAAATTGGTCTTCTCGATATAATGAATCGATTTTTACTTTTGAAGCATCCTCGAGAGTTATGGTTTCTTGTGAAAAGGCATTAAAAATGGATAGAAGAATAAAACAACTTAGAAATAATTTTAAGTGGTTCTTTTTGTTTAATGATTGCTTCATGTGAGTCTTAAAATACATTTTTCGATTCAACTATTGTTTATCGTTGTACAAATATAGGATTTTGACAGGTACCCGAAGCGTATTCCTTTGAAAAAACGCAGTAGTGAATTTTAGTAAATTCCTCCAAAGACCAACTTAGTATCTAATCAAAAAGTTATAAAAACCAACATAAACATTAAAGCAATCATTGACAAACTCACGGTAGTAAAAAGAAATGCACCCATGTACAAAAACACACCGTTTTTTTTATTTTCTGTTTCCATCTCTTCCATGTTTTCGTTTTTTTAGTTTTTCCTTTTTATTTTAATGATGCCTTAAACATTGTTTTTTATGTTCTTCGATTACCTATTTAAAGTCGATTTCCTGCTTCTTTTAAAGAATTCATGTGTTTTTATTCTTCACTTAAAATTACACATTCAAGGTTTATACTACAAATATAATCGATTAAATACATAAATAAATATTTTTAGTGCTTTTTTTCTTACCTTTTTAAAAAATAAAAATAGATAATAAAATATTTCGTTTTTAAAAATCTTGATTTATTTTGCCGAGCAAAAAATCTTAAGATCGCAGAATGTGAAACTTCAAAAAAATATATGTAAGTGATTGGTTTTTATTGGCATCTGTAAAGAGAATAGGATTAGTTTCACAGATACCGGAAAGCGTAGTCTCACAACGAAAATAATGCTTGGCATTTCATGCCTGATCCTTTTTTGTTTTAGAGCTTAGACAAACTAAAACGTTTGCCACGCTGCAACTTCTTCAATTAAGGATTACCCGCGGTGATTCCCTGAGGGGCGTCTGACAAAGAAATTAAAGCTTGGCATTTCATGCCTGATCCTTTTTTGTTTTAGAGCTTAGATAAACTAAAACGTTTGAAAGCTGTAACTTCTTCAATTAAGGATTTCCTGCGGTGATCCCTGAGGGGCGTCTGACAAAGAAATTGAAGCTTGGCATTTCATGCCTGATCCTTTTTTGTGTTAGAGCTTAGACAAACTAAAACGTTTGCCACGCTGTAACTTGTTCAATTAAGGATTACCTGCGTGATCCCTGAGGGGCGTCTGACAAAGAAATTAAAGCTTGGCATTTCATGCCTGATCCTTTTTTGTGTTAGAGCTTAGACAAACTAAAACGTTTGCCACGCTGTAACTTGTTCAATTAAGGATTACCTGCGGTGATCCCTGAGGGGCGTCTGACAAAGAAATTAAAGCTTGGCATTTCATGCCTGATCCTTTTTTGTTTTAGAGCTTAGACAAACTAAAACGTTTGCCACGCTTTAAAACAAAAAATGCTCCCCTTTCAGGAAGCATTATTTCTTTGCAGAGAGGATGGGATTCGAACCCACGATACAGTTACCCATATACTAGCTTTCCAGGCTAGCTCCTTCAGCCACTCGGACACCTCTCTATTTTTATTTGGTGTGCAAAGAACACGAAAAAAAATGAGTTAGAAAAGTAAAATCTAATTATTATATCATTTCTCCTCGCAAAGATGTTTCAAAAATCTTTTTGAAATCATTCGAAGCAATTTTTTGACCTAATAAATACATTAATTTCGTGATTGCCGCCTCAGTGGTGATATCTTTTCCAGAAATAACTCCGATTTCTTTCAAAGAAGTACTCGTTTCATATTGCCCCATACTCACACTTCCGGCAGAACATTGCGTCACATTGATGATATGCAATCCTTTAGTAATGGCTTTTTTCAAAAGGCCAATAAACCAATCTTCTGTAGGAGCATTTCCGGCACCATAAGTCTCTAAAATGATTCCTTTAAGATTCGGAATGCCAAGAATCGCTGCCAAAACGACTTCACTAATTCCAGGAAACATTTTAATGATAGCCACATGGTTATCTAAATTTTTATGGACTTTTAATTGCACATCACTTTTTAAAGGCAAAAACAATTCAGAATTCAGTTTTAGATGCACACCCGACTCTACTAAATGAGGGTAATTTGGTGAAGTAAACGCGTTGAAATGTTCCGCATTTATTTTTGTGGTTCTATTGCCTCTATACAATTTATATTCAAAGTAAAGACATACTTCACTAATTACAGGTTTACCATTTTCACGCAAAGTAGCAATTTGAATCGCAGTTATTAAATTCTCTTTCGCATCGGTACGTAAATCTCCAATAGGCAATTGCGATCCGGTAAATATAACTGGTTTAGACAAATTCTCCAGCATGAAACTTAAAGCGGAAGCGGAATAAGACATCGTATCTGAACCATGAAGCACGACAAATCCATCAAATGAAGCATAATTATCGGCAATGATTGTCGCAATCTTTGCCCATTTTTCGGGATTCATATTCGAAGAATCAATAGGATTTTCGAAAGAAAGAGTTTCTATCTTACAGTCCAATTGTTTCAATTCCGGTATTCTTTGTAAAAGTTTACTGAAATTAAAAGCCCGAAGAGCACCAGTCTCAAAATCTTTTTTCATACCAATAGTCCCACCGGTATAAATCAAAAGTATTTTGGCTTTAGACAACATTATGATATTTTAATGTATTCACAACAGGATTGGAATACATGGCAAGAAAACCTTCTAAAGCTACTGGATTATCATGATCAATTCTCATTTCTAATCTGCGCTCAAAAAGTAATTTTTCATTTTCGGTGTATAAATGCGAATAGGTATTCGATTTATTTACTATATCGTAAGCGATGAAATTCGTAGGCCATAATTTATAATTGCTCAATATTGCATCATCCATAACTTGGGCCAAAGCTTGTATTTGCTTATTTGTATTGTCGTTTTCAGCTGCAATTTTATCAATTTCAGCATCTAAAACTTTCCCAACATGAATGTGGATTCTTTTCTTTTGTCCCATGGCACCACTAAGAATCGTCATGAAATCTTCATTTTTTTCCTTGATATAAATTTCATTATTGGCCTCAGCCATCAATTGAGGCATTTTCAAAGCATCAGTTGGGTCGTATTCATAGGAAATAGAAACCGGTACAATTTTGATTTTTTTGAAATAGTCCATCAAATTCTTTTCGTCAGAACCCATTCCTAGCATTTTCAAAACACCGGGATTTGTCACATCATTCCCATCTTTTGTTCTTCCTTCCCGCTGTGCGATCCAAACCGAACGATTTTCATGAAGCAATAAATTACCAATATATTCCGATAAAAGTTTTGAACTTTGCAGCATTTCTCTTGGAGTCAAACCACGAAGCACCAGAAAATTACGATTCAGTTTCGCTAATGTACTTAAGAATGCTTTTTTAACCAAGTTATCTCCAATCGCGGAAGCCGTCATTACTAAACCATGTTCAAATAATGCCGTATTTAGTAAGGTTGTATCCAAGAGAATGTCTCGATGATTTGAAATAAACAAATAGGATGTGTTTTTTTCTAAATTTTCAAAACCGGAAGTCGTTAAGCCCTCAGAACTTTTCTCTAGTACTTTTTGAACCGAATGGTAGATGAAATTACATTGAAAATCACGAATGGAATGCGTTTTCTTGAGTTGTTCTTTCCAAACTTCGTCTTCTACATCAGGGAAAGTAAAGTTCATTAATGCCTTCATCATAGGATGATGAATAACGTTTTGAAGAGCCTCGTTTACTTCGGAATCGTAAAATGGCCGAATGGCGTCAAATTTTTGCATTTTGGTTCTCAATTTTTGTGTGGGCAAATGAACAAAAAAAATATTAAAATAATGTGAATTCTCTTTTAAATACCGAAAATAGCTTTCGAATTTAGAGTTGTCACCCTAGCAATTTCATTTACCGAAAGGTTATAAATTTGAGCCAGTTTATCAACTATATTAACTAAATAACAGCTCTCATTGCGTTTTCCGCGAAAGGGAATTGGCGCCAGATAAGGTGAATCCGTTTCCAAGACGATGTGTTTTAATTCGATTTGATGCAAGAATTGATCTATTTTTCCATTTTTAAATGTTACAACGCCTCCAATTCCAAGCTTCATATTATAGGAGATTGCTTTTAAAGCTTGTTCGTATGTCCCTGTAAAACAATGAAAAATACCAAATAATTCATCAGATTTTTCATCTTCCAAAATTTGGAATATTTCATCAAAAGCTTCTCGGCAATGAATCACAATAGGTAGTTTATAATGTTTGGCCAACCTTATTTGAGTTCTGAAAGCAATTTGTTGTTCTTGCAAATGGGTTTTATCCCAATACAAATCGATACCAATCTCACCTATGGCGCAGAACTTCCTTTTGTGTAATTCATTTTCCACATGTTGCAATTCTTCCAAATAATTCTCCTTTACATAGGTGGGGTGCAAACCCATCATCAAGAAAACATTCTCAGGATAATTTTCCTCTAATTCATACATGGCTTTAGTACACGTTGAATCAATCGCCGGAATAAAGAAACGTGTAACTCCAACATCTATGGCACGTTGTATCATCTCAGTTCTGTCTTGATCAAATTCTTCACTATAAAGATGCGTATGTGTATCGGTAATTATTGTATTTGTTTCCAAGTGTAAAGTTTAAGGATACAAATTTACAAGAATAAAACTAGGCGGAAAAATTGTTTCACAAAGAAAATACGATTCGCAAAATTCCTTTCCAAACTCAAGAAAACTCCGTGTATCTTTGTGAAACAAGAATAGTAAATACTGGAATAAATTCAGCATAAATGAAAAATCTGCACGACATCCTTAAAAAAGAAAATTACAAAAAAGTAAAATTCAAAATTACAAAAACACAACATCTTTTAATAAAGGCAAAAATCAATGGAGTCATAGGGAACTTCATTCTGGACACGGGAGCTTCCAACAGTTGTGTAGGATTTGAAAGTGTTGATCTATTTTTATTGGAAGCCAAAAAATCAAAAACTAAAGCTTCCGGGGCTGGCGCAAACGGAATGTTTACGCAACTTGCATCAAAAAATCACTTACAGCTTGGTTCTTGGAAAGATTGTGATTTTGAGATTGTAATTTTTGATTTATCTCATGTAAATGAAGCTTTAAAACAACATAAATCAAAAGCAGTACACGGAATTATAGGCGCTGATATTTTGATGAAAGGCAAAGCGATTGTGGATTATTACAATCATTATTTGTATTTAATGAAGTAAAAACAGATAACTCCATACAAAGAGAAGTGACAAAAACTATCTTTTAAAAAAACCTACTTTTATTTTCTTGTTCTATCGACAACGAAAATGAAATCATATGTTGAAATTTTACGATTTATAGGTTCCGCAAAGTGCAAATCATGCTCTTTTTGAATTTTAGGAAAATTAAAAAAGTCCTGTTTAGAATAACCAAACAGGACTTTTTTGTATTCTTAAATGTGATTTTTACAATTCTAATGCTTTTTTAGGATTGTTGTCCATCAATAATTCTAATGGATTTTCTAAAGCTTCTTTTACTGCTACCAAGAAACCAACAGACTCACGCCCATCAATAATTCTGTGGTCATAAGATAAAGCAACGTACATCATTGGGTGAATTTCCACTTTTCCATTTACGGCAATAGGACGCTCAATAATATTGTGCATCCCAAGGATTCCTGATTGTGGAGGATTGATAATTGGAGTAGATAACATACTTCCAAAAACACCACCATTAGTAATCGTGAACGTTCCACCAGTCATATCATCAACGGTAATTTGTCCGTCACGTGCTTTGATAGCTAATCTTTTGATATCAGATTCAACACCACGGAAAGTCAAATTCTCCGCATTACGAACAACAGGAACCATTAGTCCCTTTGGTCCTGAAACCGCAATAGAAATATCGCAAAAATCGAAAGCAATCTTATGATCACCATCCATCATTGAGTTAACATCCGGGAATAATTTTAATGCTCTGGTCACGGCTTTAGTAAAGAATGACATATAACCCAAACCAATCCCACCATGTTTCGCTTTGAATGCGTCTTTGTATTCATTACGCAAGGTATTGATAGGCGTCATGTTTACTTCATTGAAAGTAGTCAACATCGCTGTTTCATTTTTAGCGGCAACTAATCTTTCTGCTACTTTACGACGTAACATAGATAATTTAGTTCTTTCCGTACCACGAGATCCTCCTGTAGGAGTTCCCATCGATGGTACAGCATTTACGGCATCATCTTTAGTAATTCTTCCGTCTTTTCCTGTTCCTGTAAGTGATGCAGGAGCTATATTTTTTTCGTCTAATATTTTTCTTGCTGCTGGAGAAGGCGTTCCTGAAGCGTAAGTTGCTGCTGCTACTGGAGCCGCAACCGGTGCTGCTTTTGGTGCTTCAGCTTGAACTTCAGCTTTTGGTCCCGAAGTTTCGGGATCGACTGTTTTTGCAACTTCAGCCGCTGGTGCATCACCTGATGGTTTAGCCGCATCTGTATCGATAAGACAAACAACTGCACCAACTGCAACTGCATCTCCTTCTTCTGCTTTTAATGTAATAATTCCGCTGGCTTCTGCTGGTAATTCTAGTGTTGCTTTATCAGAATCAACCTCAGCAATTGCTTGGTCTTTTTCTACATAATCTCCGTCTTTTACTAACCAAGTTGCAATTTCAACTTCTTTGATTGATTCCCCCGGTGATGGAACTTTCATTTCTAAAATCATGTCTTATTATTTTAAATTATGAATTTTAAATTTTAATAGGTTTATTATCTACTTATTCCTTTTTAGCCCCGATTGCAGTGAAAATCCTTTTTGTCTCTTTTTAGAGATAAAAAGATTGCAACGGAAAGCGGGAAATAGCTCCTAATATTTAATTGAATAAATTTTTATCAAATACCATTCGTATTGCATCTGCCTGACGACGTTTTGCTCTTGTATAACTTCCTGCCGCTGGTGCTGCATACGCTTTTAGCGAAGCCAATCTCCATTTTACCAAATCGAAGTTCATCAACATGAAACTGTAAGCTCCCATATTTTTTGGTTCTTCCTGTGCCCAAACATAATCATCGGCGTTTGGATATTTAGCGATAATCGCTTTTAGTTGTTCTAACGGTAATGGGAACAATTGTTCGATTCTAACTACGGCAACATCTTTACGACCATTGATTTCTCTTTCGGCAGTAATGTCATAATAGAATTTACCCGTACAGAAAACCAATGTTGTCACCTCTTCTTTATTCACGGTTTCATCATCGAATGTTTCCTGGAAACTACCGTTTGCAAATTCTTCAACAGTAGAAACTACTCTTGGATCACGCAACAAACTTTTTGGAGTAAACACAATTAGCGGTTTACGGAAAGTTGTTTTCATTTGTCTTCTCAACAAGTGAAAGAAGTTGGCTGGCGTTGTACAATCGGCAACATACATATTTTGTCTGGCACACAATTGTAAATAACGTTCCATTCTTGCAGATGAATGCTCCGCTCCTTGTCCTTCATATCCGTGAGGCAATAATAAAACAATTCCGTTTTGGTTGTTCCATTTATCTTCTCCACAAGATATGTATTGGTCAATCATAATTTGGGCCCCATTACTGAAATCCCCAAATTGCGCTTCCCATATAGTAAGTGTATTTGGATTTGTTAAAGCATAGCCATAATCAAAACCTAAAACACCATATTCAGATAAAAGGGAATTGAAAATATTGAATTTCCCTACTTTACCTTCTAAATTATTGATTAAAACTACTTCTTCTTCAGAATCTTCGACTTTTACTACGGAATGACGATGAGAAAAAGTACCTCTTTCTACGTCTTGTCCAGAAATACGAACATCATACCCTTCTTTCAATAATGATCCATAAGCTAAATGTTCAGCCATAGACCAATCCAGCTTATTGGTTTCGAAAAACATTGTTTTTCTATCGTTAATCAGTTTCTGGATTTTGCTGATAAACTTTTTATCTGAAGGCAAATTACAAATTGCATTTGCGACATCGGTAAGACCTTCTTTAGGAAAAGAAGTATCTACTTTTTCAAGCATTTGTACATCAGTAACCTGTTCAAAACCTCTCCATTCATTTTTCATAAATGGTGTGATAATAGTCAGGTCTTTTTTACGTGATTCTTCAAGGTTTACCTCTAAATTAGATTTGTACTCTTTCTCTAATCCATTTACATAAGTTACATCAATAACACCTTCTGACAAGAGTTTTTCTGCATAGATATCTCTGGGGTTTTGATGCTTTGCAATAATTTTATACAGAACTGGCTGAGTGAAACGAGGCTCATCACCTTCATTATGCCCGTATTTTCTATATCCTAATAAATCGATGAATACATCTCTACCGAATTGCATTCTGAAATCCAAAGCAAACGACATGGCGTGTACTACGGCCTCAGCATCATCTGCATTTACGTGTAATACCGGCGACAGCGTTACTTTGGCAACATCCGTACAATAGGTTGATGAACGAGCATCCAAATAATTAGTTGTAAAACCAACCTGATTATTGATTACAATGTGAATTGTACCTCCCGTTTTGTATCCATCCAATTGCGCCATTTGCACAATTTCATACAGAATTCCCTGACCAGCGATTGCTGCATCTCCGTGAACGGCGATTGGCAATACTTTAGAGAAATCGTTAGGGAAATATTTATCTTGTTTTGCTCTGGTAATTCCTTCAATTACTGCACCTACTGTTTCAAGATGCGAAGGATTTGGCGCCAAATTAATATTTATATTTTTTCCTGATCTGGTTACTTTTTCAGCCGTAAGCCCTAAATGGTATTTTACGTCACCATCAAAATATTCCTGATCGTAATCTTTTCCGTCAAATTCTCCAAAAATGTCTTGGGTAGATTTACCAAAAATATTGGCTAAAACATTCAAACGACCACGATGTGCCATTCCCATTACAAATTGCTCGACTCCTTGCTCTGCTGCTTTTTCAATCAAAGCATCAAGGGCAGGAATAATAGATTCTCCACCTTCCAGTGAAAATCGTTTTTGACCTACATATTTAGTATGCAAGAAATTCTCGAAAGAAACGGCTTGATTTAATTTTTCAAGGATTGTTTTCTTTTCATCAGCAGAAAAATTCGGCTGATTGTCATTTTTTCCTAATTTTTTCTGTATCCATTCTACCACTTCCGGTTTACGAATATACATATACTCTATCCCAATGTGCTGACAATAAATAGCCTCAAGGTGCATTATAATTTCCTGAAGCGTACAAGGTTGAATACCGATAACTTTAGCCGCATCAAAAACCGTGTTCAAATCGGTTGCAGAAAGATTAAAATTAACAATATCTAATGTAGGAGATGATATTCTTCTGTCTCTTACGGGATTTGTTTTTGTAAACAAATGTCCGCGAGTTCGATAGCCATCTATCAATTTAAGTACGTTGAATTCTTTCTGAAGTTTTTCCGATACATGCTTGCTCTCCATGTCCCCAGAAGCAACATTTGCTATATAGGTTACTGGATTTTCCTCATTATAAGTAGTCATCCCAAAGTCAAATCCTTGAAAAAAACTTCTCCAGCTCGGCTCTACGCTATCTGGATTTACTAAATATTGATCGTATAATTGTGCGAAAAATTCGGTGTGTGCTGCGTTTAAAAATGAAAACCTATCCATATCGTTAGTGTCTGTACTTTTTTGTTAAATAGTTTGACAAAAGTACAATAATCAATTATATCTAAATCTATTTTTTAACTACTTTTACGTAAAGATTTGTTAAAAAAACCAACGAAATATGAAAAAAATTCGCCTTTTAACCATTTTAAAGTCCATTTTGATTTTCCTGTCCCTATTCTCTTCTGGATTTTTATTGGCTCAACAACAAACGGCATCACCAAAAACTAAAAGTGATTTTTGGAGAAAAGTACAATTTGGCGGAGGTATCGGATTAAGTTTTGGTTCAGGCTATACCGATATTTCGCTCGCACCAAGTGCTATTTATAATTTCGATCAATATGTAGCTTTGGGTCTTGGCGCTCAGTACACGTATGTAAAGCAAAAAAATTATTACGCGTCAAACTTATATGGAGCAACTATTATTGCATTGTTTAATCCAATACCCGAAATCCAACTTTCGGCAGAATTAGAAGAATTGAGAGTGAATGTTGATTTGATTGGCTCTGATGGCAATTCGCAAGACTACTGGAATACCGGTTTATTTCTGGGTGCCGGTTATAGAAACGGAAATGTGACTATCGGAGCACGTTATAATGTGTTAAATGACAACAACAACATTTATGGCAATGCATTCATGCCATTTGTAAGGGTTTATTTTTAATTTAGCATCATGAAAAAGACCCAGCAATTATTCTTTATTTTATTTATAAGTTCCTGTTTTGCACAAAATAACATTTTACAATCCGGTCCTATGGTCGGTTATTGCGAAATGAAAGAAGCAGTTATTTGGTTACAGACCAATAAGGAAGCTACAGTTAAAGTAGCCTATTTCTCGACCGACAATCCGTCCAAAATATTTTACTCTAACAATTACACTTCCTCGAAAGATTCTGGATACACGTACCATATTATTTTAGACCAATTACAGCCTGGCAAAAAATACAAGTACCACATTTTGATAAATAATAAAAAAATCAACTTGCCCTATGAAACTTCATTTTCCTCAAAAAAATTATGGCAGTGGCGAGAGGACGCACCTGATTTCACGGTAGCATTTGGCAGCTGCATGTATATCAATGAAACAGAATTTGACAGACCCGGAAAGCCTTATGGAAGCGGCTATTCCATTTTTGAAAGCATTGCTAAAAAAAATCCGGACATCATGATTTGGGGTGGAGATAATTCCTATTTAAGAGAAGCCGATTGGGACAGCAAAACTGGTATTTATTATAGAAATACCCATTCGAGATCAATCAAGGAAATTCAGCCTTTGTTAGCAAAAACTCAAAATTTTGCAATTTGGGATGATCATGATTTTGGTCCTGATGACAGCGACCGCAGTTTTTACAACAAACATATTACTCAAAAAGCATTTAAGGATTTTTGGGGAAATAAAAGTTACGGAATCAGTCCTGATCAAAATGAAGGCGTTTTTTCAACTTTCAATTGGGGGGATGCACAGTTTTTTCTAATAGACGATCGCTTTTTCAGATCTCCAGATAATCGAATTACCGGAGAAAGAACCATGCTAGGAACTACACAATTTGAATGGCTAATTGATGTTTTAATTTCATCAGACGCCAGTTTTAAAATAATTGTAATTGGTGGCCAAGTCATAAATGCCGTTCTGGACGCAGAAAATTATGGCCGCTTTCCTCTAGAAAAAGAAAAACTACTTAAGGAAATCACAGACAATAAAATAAAAGGAGTGTTTTTTCTAACTGGCGACCGGCATTTTGCCGAAATGTCAATGCTCCCCCGTGAAAACACCTATTCTATTTACGACTGGACCGTTTCTCCATTGACAGCAGGAATTGTTTCCAAAAAAGTATTAACCGAAGACAATAAATATAAAGTTCCGGGAAGTGCATTTGTACAGAATAATTTTGGGACATTCTCTTTTTCCGGCTCGAAAGAAGACCGACAAATGAAACTTACATTATTCGATGTAAACGGAAATGAATTATGGAATAAAATAATCTTGAAAAAAGAGCTGCAGTAATTAGTATTTATTCCTAAACCACACTTTTTGCCATTCTCTTTTTAGAATTAAAAAAGATACTTGTTCGGCTAGGACTACTAAATCTGATCCGTCCAATTGTTTTATTTGTTCCTCAGAAACATCTATTATGTATAGCAGATTAAGATATTCCGCAAATTTATATTGTATCAGTCTATAAATTTTTTCATGCAATTGCAGTTTCAATTCTTGAGGAGAAATACTCATGGGAAAATCAATTGCTTCATTAGCGAGATTAAAATCCTTATTCATTTGTTCAATTAACTTGAGATATAAGGCTTCTTTTTCGGCTTCCGAAATAAGCAAATCAATATTTTGTGGCACTACGAACATTTGATTTTAGAATTTAGATTAACGAATTTAGATTTTTGATTTTATGAAACTGCTCTAAATGTTTGATTTTTTTTGAATTATATTGATATTTTAAATAGACCATTATTTATCTGAAGTAAAACTTCTGAGATCAAAAATCGTTGATCAAAAATCTCAAATCTACACTTTTCGTCCCATTAAATTTTCTCCAAAAGTTCTCAATATTGATTTTTTATCCTCCTCAATATTCATTTTTTCAACGATTTCAAATGCCTTGAAGGTAAATTCCTGAATCGCATCTTGGGTAGCTTTTGAAGCACCTGAACTGTTAAAAATTTCTTTTACAGAACTAATTTTATCTGAATTATCATCAGGGTGAATTGAAAATAAATGACTTAATTGCTCCGCTTCTTCTTTGGTCGAAAATTCTAATGCTTTTAGATACAAATAGGTTTTTTTGTTTTCAATAATATCACCACCCACTTGTTTTCCAAAGGTTTCGGGATCACCAAAAGCGTCTAAATAATCATCTTGCAACTGAAAAGCCAGTCCTAAATTTAATCCGAAATCATAAATTAAATTCGCGTTTTCTTTGGATGTTTGCGCAATAATCGCCCCCATTTTCATCGCCGCAGCCACCAAAACTGCTGTTTTGTATTCGATCATTTTCAGATAATCCGGAATCGTAACATCATCACGAGTTTCAAAATCCACATCCCATTGTTGCCCTTCACAAACCTGAAGCGCTGTCTTGCTGAACAATTTGGCCAGTTTCCGGAATATTTTTGGTTGATATTTTTCGAAATACTGATAGGCCAAGATAAGCATGGCATCACCCGATAAAATCCCGGTATTGACATTCCATTTTTCGTGAACAGTCGCCTGCCCTCTTCTTAGAGGAGCATCGTCCATGATATCATCGTGAACCAACGAAAAATTATGAAAAACTTCAACGGCTAAGGCAGCGGGCAATGCTTTTTTATAATTGGCATCAAAAATTTCACTTGTCATTAAAGTAAGTACCGGACGTATTCTCTTTCCCCCAAGATCTAATATGTAATGAATGGGCTCATATAGATTTTTAGGTTCTTTGATCTCATATTGTGATTGCAAATAATCTGAAATAAATTCCTGATACTGATAAATGCTATGCATAAAAATTAATTTTTGGCTAATTTACAGTATTCACAAGAGATTACAAACTGCGTTCCTTAAGGAAATGTTAAATAAATAAAAATACAATGGAAACTTCTTTGGTATTCAAAGTTTCCGCTTTACATTTGTATTCGAAATTTTAACATTTCCACCACACAAAATAACCTTTCCAATTATTATGAAAACAAAATGGACAATTGATTCAAGCCAATCAGATGTTATGATCAAAAACAGACACTCCATAATTGCTTATTTGGATGGCACAATCCATAAATTCAAGGGTCACGTTGACATCCAGAATAACGAACTTGAAGATGCTTCGATCGAATTTGCTTTAGATGTAAACAATACAGATACAAAACTGGAACAAAGAGACATGCACGTAAAACTAAACGATTTTTTTGATACCAATGAATATCCGGTCATCAGCTTTAAGTCGACTTCGTTTCAAAAAGTAAACAAGAATATCAATTTTTTGAAAGGAAATCTAACGATTAAAAATATTACTAAAGTAATTGAACTGGACGCAGAATTCATCGGAATTAACACTACAAACGGAATTGAAAAAGCAGCTTTTGAAATTATAGGAAAGATAAACAGTAAAGATTTTGATTTAAAATTCAATTCTTATACACAAACCGGAGGCTTAGCAATAGGACAAGATATTAAACTGATTGCCAACTTAGAATTTACAGCCTAAAAACCAGTTTGCAAAATCAATTTGGCATAAATAAAAAACACTAAAAAGCATTTAGCACAAAAAAATGAAAGAAAAAATTATATCAAAAGCAAGCGACATGTTTTTAAAACTAGGTTTTAAGAGCATTACTATGGATGATATTGCAGGAGAAATGTGCATTTCTAAAAAAACGATTTACAAGTATTTCTGTAATAAGGAAATACTTATTGAAGAAAGTACAGCCGCCATTCATAAAGAAATTCACGAAATTATTGATACTATTATTAAACAAAACCACAATGCAATTGAGGAAAATTTTGAGATCAGAAAAATGTTTAAAGAGATGTTTAAATCATCTGACACCTCGCCTATATATCAATTGAAAAAACATTATCCTGAGATATATGAAAAGGTAATGCTTAGAGAAATCAATGAATGCAATTCCGCTTTCGAACAAAATATTAAAAAAGGAATTCAACAAGGATTATATCGAGAAAACATCAATATCGATAGTTATATCCAATTTTATTACCAGCTAGTATTTAGCATTAAAGCAAACATCGTTTCGGAAAAAGAAAGCCAAAAAATAGAACTTGAAATATTAGAATACCACACCCGAGCTATGGCAACACCAAAAGGATTAATTGAACTTGAAAAACATTTACTAAACTATACTATATAATGAAGAAACTAATCTTAATCACATTCTTGATTTTTGCCATTACTGCAAAATCACAAGAAGCAAAATCGCTAACACTAAAAGATGCGATTACCTATGCATTAGAAAACAAAGCCGATGCCAAAAAAGCCAAGCTGAAAGTAGAAAACAGTGAATACCAAATTCAAGAAGTACGCTCACAAGCGTTACCTCAAATTTCAGCAAATGGAAGTTTAACTTACAATCCCGTTTTACAGACAACCGTTATCGACGGAGCAAATTTTGGTCAACCGGGAAGCATTATTCAAGCAAATTTTGGACAAAAATGGAATTCAACGGCTGGTGTTTCTTTGACACAAGCGATTTTCGATCAAACGGTTTTTACAGGTTTGAAAGCGGCAAAATCTACTAGAGAATTTTACCAAATTAACGAACAATTAACCGAAGAACAGGTAATTGAGCGCGTAGCCAATAATTATTATCAGGTATATGTTCAAAGACAAAAATTAACGGTTATTGACAGTACGTATAAAAATACCACCAAAGTAAAAAACATCATTAAAGGTCAATTTGATAATGGTCTAGCCAAAAAAATTGATTTGGATCGAATTTTAGTAAAGATTTCAAACATCAATACGCAACGTCAACAGGTTTTGAATGCGGTACAAATTCAAGAAAACGCATTGAAATTTTACATGGGAATGCCAATAGAAACTCAAATCGAGATTCCACAAACTGCATTTGAAGTGAGTCCACGATCGTTGTCAGAAATTCCAAATACGGCAAACAGAACAGAATATTTGCTTTTGAAAAAACAAGAACAACTTTTAGGTTATCAAAAAAAGGCTGTTGAAGCCGGTTATTACCCAACATTATCATTGAGTGCCGGGTACAATTATATTGGTCAGGGTCCTAAAATGCCTATTGGTGGTAAACCAGCTGATGGCGTGTTTTGGTCAGATTTCTCTTCAATTGGTTTGAATTTAAAAGTGCCTATTTTTACAGGATTCGGTACACGTGCCAAAGTTAGACAAGCTGATATTGATTTAAGAGCTATAAAAGAAGACATCAACGATACAAAATTATCGCTTGATCTGGCTTTCGCCAATGCAAAAACTCAAATTGACAATAGCTTAACCACTATCAACAATCAAAGAGAAAATGCCCAATTAGCCAAAGAAGTTTTAGACAACACCAGAAACAATTATGTACAAGGATTAGCCTCTTTAACTGATTTACTAGATGCCGAAAACTCATTGACTGAAGCACAAAACAACTACACCTCTGCGATATTAGATTACAAACTGGCAGAAATTCAATTAATCAAATCAAAAGGAGAATTAAGAACACTTATAAATAACTAACAAAATGAAAAAAAATATAATAACCATAGGATTAATCGTAGCCGCCTTAGCAATTATTTCTTATACTTTAATGAATAATAAAAAAGAAAACGAAGCAAAAACAGCCATTGTAGCGGAGAAAAATGCCAGCGTTTCTGTTAAAATTGGAACTGTTAAAACCGAAGAGGTTTCGTTAGATTTTTCTGCTAATGGTAATTTTGAACCTTTACAAGAATTAAAATTTTCTGCAGAGAAACCAGGCAGAGTGGTACGAGTTCTTGTTAAAGAAGGAGACAATGTGAGAATTGGACAAACTTTGGCAATTATCAGAAGTGAGCAAATTTCATCTGATTTACAGACCGCTCAAGCTTCTTATCAAAATGCACAAGCGGATTACAATCGTTTTGAAAATGCCTACAAAACCGGTGGAGTTACAAAACAACAATTAGATCAAGCCAAATTAGGTTTAGTAACTTCAAGATCCAGATTACAACAAGCAAAGGTTAATATTGGTGATACTAATATCAAAGCAACAATCAATGGAATTGTAAATAAAAGATATATTGAACCAGGTTCTGTTCTTGGTGCCGCAACTCCAATGTTTGATTTAGTAAATGTTTCAAAATTAAAACTGAAAGTTACTGTTAACGAAAGTCAAGTGGCCGGTTTGAAATTAGGCAACATTGTACAAGTTAGCGCCAGCGTTTATCCGGACACGAAATTTTCAGGTAAAATTACTTTCATCGCACCAATGGCAGATTCTAGTTTAAACTTCCCAGTAGAAATCGAAATTGCTAACAATTCATCCAATGATTTAAAAGCAGGAATGTACGGAACCGCTGAATTTGCATCCAACCAACAAAAACAAACGTTGATGATCGTTCCTAGAAATGCCTTTGTAGGAAGTGTTAGCAGTAACCAAATTTTCGTTGCAGAAAACGGTGTTGCTAAACTGAAAACGGTAACTGCCGGAAGAATCCTTGGTGATAAAGTAGAAATTATAAACGGACTTTCTGATGGAGAAACGGTAATTACAACTGGTCAAATCAATCTTCAAGATGGATCTAAAGTGGATATTATAAAATAGTCGAAAGTCATAAAGTCAAAAGTCGCAAAGTCAAAAGTAGAAACACTAAGACTTGATACCGTAAACTTTAAGACCTAAAAAATAAATATATGAAATTAGCAGAAATATCCATAAAACGTCCTTCATTAGTAATTGTGTTGTTCACGATTCTAATCCTTGGTGGACTATTCAGTTACAGTCAATTAGGCTATGAATTGATTCCGAAATTTGAACAAAACGTAATTACAATTGCTACAATTTATCCCGGAGCTTCGCCAAGTGAGGTCGAAAATACGGTGACTAAAAAAGTGGAAGATGCAGTAGCATCATTGGAAAACATCAAAAAAATCGACTCTCGTTCCTACGAAAGTTTATCAACCGTATCAATTACTTTAAATACAAAAGCTAAAGTCGATATTTCGTTGAACGATGCCCAACGAAAAATAAATGCCATAATTAGTGATTTACCCGATAATGCAAAGACACCTTCGTTAAGTAAATTCTCATTGAGTGATTTACCGATAATGACTATTGGTGCCAATGGTAAAATGGATGAAGTAGAATTTTATGACTTGATTGACAAGAAAATTGCTCCTGTTTTATCCCGCGTGACCGGTGTGGCTCAGGTAAACATCATTGGTGGACAGGAAAGAGAAATTCAAGTCAGTTTAGATGCGGTTAAAATGCAGGGTTACGGACTTTCTGTTCCTCAAGTACAACAGGTAATCTTGTCTTCAAATCTAGATTTCCCAACAGGAAACATTCAGACTCGGGAACAAAAAATCCTAATTCGTTTAGCCGGAAAATACAAAAATGTTGAAGAATTAAAAAACTTAATTGTATCCTCTAAAAATGGCATCCAAGTTCGTTTAGCTGATATTGCCGATGTTCAGGATGCTCAAAAAACAGCGGAGAAAATAGCGCGTATTGATAGAAAAAGTGCCATCATTTTACAAATTGTAAAACAATCGGATGCTAATGCAGTTGCCGTTAGTGAACAGGTGCTAAAAACGATTACAAAATTAGAAAGTGACTATAAAGCCAATGATGTAAAACTGAATGTGGCTAATGACAGCACGGTTTTCACATTGGAAGCCGCTGATTCTGTAATTCATGATTTACTGATTGCGGTATTTCTTGTGGCATTTGTAATGTTATTTTTTCTGCACAGTGTCAGAAACTCCTTGATTGTAATGGTTTCTATCCCAGCTTCATTAATCTCCACGTTCATTGGATTTTACTACCTTGGATACACGCTGAATTTAATGAGTTTGCTAGGACTATCACTGGTTGTAGGTATTCTTGTGGATGATGCGATTGTAGTTTTGGAGAATATTTACAGGCATATGGAAATGGGTAAAAACCGTGTTCGTGCCGCGTACGAAGGAACTGCAGAAATTGGTGGGACGGTAACCTCGATCACCTTAGTAATTGTAGTGGTGTTTCTACCAATTGCAATGAGTACCGGATTAGTTTCCAATATCATTACTCAATTTTGTGTTACGGTAATTATTTCAACATTATTCTCCTTATTAGCTTCGTTTACCATAATTCCTTGGTTGTCTTCCCGTTTTGGAAAACTAGAACACATTGAAGGTAAAAACGTTTTTGGACGAGTAATCCTTGGATTCGAAAAACAATTAACCCGTTTCACGAACTGGATTTCAGATTTATTAGAATGGTGTTTGAATCATTACAAAACGACGCTATTAGTTGTTCTGGTATTGTTTTTCGGCTCTGTTGCGCTTGTTCCTGCAGGATTCATTGGTGGAGAGTTTTTTGCCCATTCCGATAGTGGAGAGTTTTTAGTTCAAATAGAATTGCCTAAAGACGCTTCCTTAGAACAAAGTAACTTTATGACTCAGAAAGCAGAAGCTTATTTGAACACGCAAGAATACATCAAAAGTTTGATTACTAAAGTTGGCCAAACCAGTGAAGGTATGGGTTCGTCTCAAGCTACAGCATACAAAGCAGAGATTGATGTAAAAATGATTGATCAAAAAGACAGATCGGATGATGCATCCGTTTATGCCGCAAAAATGAAACGCCAATTAGAAAAAATATTGGTCGGAGCCAAAGTAAAAACGACTCCGGTAGGTATTTTGGGAACGGCAGAAGACGCTCCAATAGCATTAATTGTTACGGGTTCCAGTTTAGACAATGCTATGATTTTTGCGAAAGCAGCCGAAGCGGAATTGAATAAAATTCCTGGAGCAACAGGTGTGAAATTATCTGTAGAATCCGGAAATCCAGAAATTAATGTACAGGTTGACAGAGATAAAATGGCTGCCCTAGGTTTATCCTTGCAAACCGTTGGTTTAACCATGCAAACGGCTTACAGCGGAAATACCGACGGAAAATTCAGAGCTGGCGAATATGAGTATGACATTAACATTAAATACAGTAGTTTCGACAGAAAAAGCATAGATGATGTAAGTAATCTTCTTTTTATAAATGAAAGAGGAGAACAAATTAAGTTGTCACAATTTGCAACCGTAAAAGAAGGTTCCGGTCCAAGTCAATTAGAAAGAAGAGACAAGACAGCCTCTGTAACCGTAAAAGGACAAACTGTAGGTGTACCGGTGGGAACCGTTGTTGCCCAACTTGAATCAAGATTAACTAAGATGAAAAAGCCCGTAGGTGTAAATTACATTTGGGGTGGTGATCAGGAAAATCAAAGTGAAGGTTTTGGAACGTTAGGTTTTGCCCTATTAGCCGCGATTATCTTGGTTTATCTGGTAATGGTTGGATTGTATGACAGTTTTGTTCACCCGTTTGTAGTATTATTTGCTATTCCGCTTTCGTTTATCGGAGCCTTATTAGCCTTGGCTTTGACCAATAATACGTTGAATATATTTACTATTCTTGGAGTAATTATGTTGATTGGTCTGGTTTGTAAAAATGCAATTATGTTGGTGGATTATACCAATCAGCGAAGAGCTGCGGGTGAAAGCATAAGAACAGCATTAATTCAGGCCAATCACGCACGTCTTCGTCCAATTTTGATGACGACTATTGCAATGGTATTTGGGATGTTCCCAATCGCATTGGCTTCTGGAGCTGGTGCCGAATGGAAAAATGGATTGGCTTGGGTAATTATTGGTGGATTGATCAGTTCATTATTCTTGACCTTGATTATTGTTCCGGTGATTTATGAAATCATGGAGAAATTAATTTACAAATTTACAAAGGGAGAAAAAACAGATTACGAAGCTGAAATGGTAGCTGATTACGACCATGCAGCATTGAGTGAAGATGGATTTAATCCAAAACATACGATATAATTTCATTTTTTAGCTATAAAGAAAGGCTTCCAATAGTATTGGAAGTCTTCTTTTTTTAATAGTATTTATCACTGATGTCCACTTAAAATAAGTTGAAAACCAGCTGGTTAGAATCAAGTTCATTGACATTATTATAATCTGATTTCATAAGTAATTCATTTACAGGTGTTTTATCTAGTAATGATGCTGATAAAATTTGTAGAATTTCGTAGATTGAACGATTGATTTTTAAGTCTTTTGCAATGATTGACACCAAGCAATAAGTTATTATTGCGCTCTGGTCAGCAGTTACTATAAAGCACAAAAAAAGCGGCTTAAAACATAAGCAGCTTTTTTTGGTATTATTTTATAAATTTTTTGAAACTGATTAGTATTCCAGTTTCCCCACATGTCTCATGATACGGACAATTTTAGATTTTCTATTATTGATATAAGAAGAAGAACTTGTTGCTTTATACTTTCTTGGATTTGGTAAAATAGCCGCTATTCCTGCCGCTTGTTGTGGCGTAAGATTTGCCGCCTCTTTTCTGTACCAGTGTTCTGCCGCAGCTTGTGCTCCATAAACTCCATCCCCCATTTCGATACTATTCAAATAGACTTCCATGATGCGTTTTTTACCCCAAATGGTCTCTATCAAAACGGTGAAATATGCTTCCAATCCTTTTCTTAAATAACTTCTTCCCTGCCAAAGAAAAACATTTTTGGCGGTTTGTTGCGATATGGTGCTTCCTCCTTTTATTTTACGGCCTCTTTCGTTGCTTTTGTATGCTTTTTGCATTGCGGTAAAATCAAAACCATTGTGTTTCAGGAAAGTTCCGTCTTCACTGGCGATTACTGCTTTTTGCAGATTAACCGAAATATTTTCAAGAGGTTCCCAATCGTGACTGAAATAAACTTCTTTCCCGGCTGCTTTATTTTCAATGGCACGAATGACCATCAAAGGAGTAAACGGCACAGGCAAAAATTTAAACAGAACAACGAAGAAAATTGAAAGTCCAATGAACCATAATAAAATTTTGAATAGAAATCTACTTAGTTTGCTCATAAAAGAAGTCGTGTCTTTTTTTACGGGTTGCTTTGATCTTCTTGGTGTTATTTTCGTTGCCATTATACTAAATCTGCTAATTCTGTTCCTATTAAACTTCCTATTGCCACGCCCATTCCCCCTAACCGTACCCCGCAATATACATTTTCAGTTAATTGAGAAACGATAGGGTTCTTGCTGTTGCCAATACCCATAATTCCACTCCAACGGTGTGCAATTTCAAATTTTTGGTTTGGCAAAATTACTTCTTTTAATAGTTGTTCCAATCTATTTTGTACAATTTCTGTTTGTCCAAATTCGGTTGTTGTTTCCGTATCAAAATCAAGATTTCTGCCACCACCCAATAAAATTCGATCACCAATATTTCTGAAATAATAATAACCTCTGTCTAAGTGAAAAGTCCCTTTTATATCTAAATTTTCTATCGGTTCCGTAATTAAAACTTGGGCCCTGGCTGGCTTTACTGCTCCATTTGTCAATGCATTGGCAAATCCGTTAGTCGCAAATAATAATTTTTTTGTACTGAAACTAAAATCGCCAAGCACTACTTCAACATCATTTCCTTTATCCACATACGATGTTACCGTTTGCTGATTTAAAATTAAAATATTTTCCGAAACTGCTTGTTTCATCAAAGCCTGCATCATATTTCCAGTGTCAATCTGCGCCTCAAAGGGATTAAAAATCAGATATTCATGAATGCCTCCGAATCCAAAACGATCGACTTCTTTAGCAAACACATCACTTTTAAAAAGCGGTTTTAGGATCTCATTTATAAAGGGTAGTTTACCAACACATTCAGAATAAGCACTTTCGTCAGCTGCCAAAAACAATTCATAACCGCCGTAAGGTTTAAAATCCATCGCCGTATCGCTAAGCCTTCTTCTTAATAATTGCAAACCATTCCAGCGTTTTTGGACAAGATTTACAACTTCCTCTTCCGAATGGGATTTTAAATCATCTATAATTTCCGAAAGGCTGCCAAAACAGGCGAAACCAGCATTTTTAGTACTGGCGCCTTGTGGTAACATTCCTTTTTCCAACACCAGAATTTTACTGTCAGGAAATCTTTCGCGCAAGCGTAATGCAGCATGGAGTCCCACAATACCACTTCCTACTATAGTGTAATCAATATTTGTAAACCAATTTTTTAATTCCCAATAGCTTAAATCCATGTCTCAATAATTTTTATAAAAATAATATTTTTTACCTCTGATACCCTAATCAATAAAAATAATTATTAGAAATTAAACAAAGGGTTCGATTCCTAAAACGCTACGAAACTCATTTTAATGCTAGTAACACAAAATTTAGATTAAAATCAACATTTTACATGTTTAATGAGTTTTAATTATAATATTTTGTTAAAATGGCGAAATATTTATACCTTTGAAACGTTAAATTTAACCAAAACCCAAACCCTTTATGAATAAAAATCTACTCTCAATTGCATTGATTGCAATTACAAGTTTTTCCTTTGCCCAGGGAGGAACTTTATGGAAAACAACCATTAAAAAAAATACTTCAGCTGTTTTTGAAAACAAATCACAGTTATCGAATGCTAAAATATTCGAATTGAATGTCACTGAATTGAAAAGATCTCTGTTAAATTCTCCAAAAAGGAGTGCTCTCACAGGAAAATCTAACACAATTATCTCTTTTCCAAATGCAGATGGAAAATTAGAACGTTATAGAATTTTCGAATCTTCTAATATGGATCCTGCATTAGCGGCAAAATATCCTGAAATTAAGTCCTACGTAGGAAATGGAATTGACAATCCTACATCGTCAATCTATTTTAGCACTTCTCCTCTTGGCATACAAACGATGGCTATTAGCGCAGATAAATCAGCCGTATTTATAGAACCTTATACAAAGGATTTAAGCGCCTATGTTGTCTATAAAAAAACAGACAAAGCAGCTTCATTATCTAAATTTGAATGTACGATAATAGCGAATGCCAAAAAAGATTTAAAGGACAATAGTCTTTTAAACAGGCCTAATGCAGATGATGGAAATCTAAGAACTTTTAGATTAGCACAGTCTGTGACTGGTGAATACACAACCTATTTTGGAGGAACAAAAGCTTTGGCTTTAGCAGCAATAAACAACACTATGACCCGTGTGAATGGAGTCTTTGAAAAAGATTTCGGTGTTCATATGAATCTTATTGCTAATAATGATCTAATAATTTACACAACCGCTTCGACGGATCCTTACTCTGCTTCAGCGTCTAAAGCAAATTGGAATCAAGAGCTGCAAACTAACCTGACCAATGTGATAGGTAGTGCCAATTATGATGTTGGGCACTTATATGGTGGTGATGGCGGCGGTGGTAATGCTGGTTGTATTGGTTGTGTTTGTAAAAACCCTACCGCATCTGTACCGTTAGGAAAAGGAAGTGGATACACTTCTCCGGGTGATGGAATTCCTCAAGGTGACAATTTTGATATTGATTATGTTGCTCACGAGTTAGGACATCAATTTGGTGGAAACCATACTTTTACACAAAGCAATGAAGGAACCGGAGTTCAAATGGAACCGGGTTCAGGGTCAACAATCATGGGTTATGCAGGAATTACAGCCTTAGATGTTCAGCCACATTCCGATCCTTTTTTCCATGCAGTAAGCATCCAACAAGTTACTAATTATGTAAAAACCACTACTTGTCAGACTACTACCCTTACTGGAAATGCAGTGCCAACCGCAAGTGCTGGTTTAGATTACACAATTCCAAAAAGCACTCCGTTTATGTTAACAGGTGCCGCAACTGATGCAAATGGAGACCTACTTACTTACGACTGGGAACAAATGGATAATGGTACTACTGCTGCTGTACCAAGTGCA
Source organism: Flavobacterium xylosi (assembly GCF_042787345.1). Classification (NCBI taxonomy): domain Bacteria; kingdom Pseudomonadati; phylum Bacteroidota; class Flavobacteriia; order Flavobacteriales; family Flavobacteriaceae; genus Flavobacterium; species Flavobacterium xylosi. The sequence continues at coordinate 119,571 of NZ_JBHZPZ010000005.1, forward strand.
ACTAAAACAACAGGACCAAACTTCAGGTCTTACAATCCTAGTACTTCAACAGTACGTTATTTTCCTAAAATGTCATCCGTATTGACAGGAGCTACAACTACTGCCGGAACAGAACTTACTGTAGAAGCATTATCTTCTGTGGCTCGTACATTAAACTTCAGACTAACTGTTCGTGATAATCATGCTGGCGGACCGGCAAATAATAGTGATGATACTATCATTACTGTAAATGCTACAGCCGGACCTTTCACTGTTAGTGCTCCTAACACAGCTGTTTCTTATGTAGGTGGATCATCTCAAACTATAACTTGGAATGTTGCGGGCACAACTGCAAATGGAGTTAACACAGCGAATGTTGACATTCTATTATCTACAGATGGAGGAACGACTTTTACTGTTACCTTACTTGCTGCAACTCCAAATGACGGTACGCAGGCATTAACAATTCCTAATACTGCCGGAACGCAAAACAGAATCATGGTAAAAGGAACAAATCATATCTTTTTTGACGTTTCGAATACCAATTTTACTATTACAGCAGGTTCTTCTGACACAGTTGCACCTTCAGCTCCGACCACTTTAGCAGCTTCCGGAACAACTCAAACCACTACAAATTTATCTTGGACCGCTTCAACAGATAACGTTGCCTTAACAGGATATGATGTATATCAAGGAGCTACTTTAAAAGCTACTGTTACTGGAACAACTTATGGTGTTACAGGTTTAACCGCTTCAACTGCTTATACTTTCTCAGTAAAAGCAAAAGATGCTGCCGGAAATATTTCTGCAGCAAGTAATGTTGTAAATGTTACTACTTTGGCACCTGTTGCTGATACAACAGCTCCAACTGCACCAACAACTTTGGCAGCTTCCGGAACTACGGCTACAACTACCAATTTATCCTGGACAGCTTCTACTGATAATGTTGGGGTAACAGGTTATGATGTGTACCAAGGTGCGACATTGAAAGCAACTGTTACAACTACTACTTATAGCGTAGCTGGATTAACAGCTGCTACTGCCTACACTTTCTCTGTAAAAGCAAAAGATGCTGCCGGAAACATTTCTGCATCAAGTAATGTAGTCAATGTTACAACTGCAACTACTGCACTTGTTTATTGTACTTCGCAAGGTAACAGCGTAGCCGATGAGAAAATCGGGAAAGTTCAACTTGGAACAATAATCAATACTTCAACAGGAGGAACTGGTTACACTGATTTCACAGCTATTTCAACTAACCTGACTCTAGCAACGGCCAACACAATTACAATTACTCCGGCTTGGACCAGTACAGTTTACAGCGAAGGTTATTCCGTTTGGATTGATTATAATAAAGATGGTGATTTTATTGATGCAGGAGAACAAGTCTATACAAAAGCAGCTTCAACTGCAACTCCAGCAACTGGTTCTTTTACTATTCCTGCTACCGCTACTTTAGGAGCTACAAGAATGAGAGTTTCAATGAAATACAATGGAATTCCAACTGCTTGTGAAGCTTTCTCTTATGGACAAGTAGAAGATTATACGGTAAATATTGTATCGGCTGCAAAAGAATCTGTAACATCCAGAAACACGATAGCAGAAATTAATTTATATCCAAATCCTGCGTCTTCAGTTATAAATATTACCTCAGTTTCTGACAATGCTACGTTTAAAGTTTATAACTTATTAGGACAAACGGTTATCAATGGTAAATTATCAAACGGTTCAATTAATGTTTCAAGTATAAATGCCGGTAATTATATTTTAGAAATTACTGATAAAGAAACAACTACCGTAAAACGATTTATCAAACAATAATAAATAAAAATCATTGCGCCTCCCTCTATTCCGGGAGAGGCAACGATAATTAAAACTAAAAACTATCTCAATTGAGGTAGTTTTTTTTTGGACTTAAATCAGTAATTTTATCTTTTATAAAAAATTAATTGTTGCAATGAAAAAAATACTGCTTACAACCCTAATAATGATGAGTCTAAATACTATGGCACAAAATGTAATGACCCCGGAATTACTTTGGAAATTAGGAAGAGTAACCCCACTAGGCATTTCCAAAGACGGAAAAAATGTAGTTTACAAAGTTTCCACTCCTTCGATTGAAGAAAATAAATCGAACTCTAAATTTTACACATTACCTGTAAACGGAGGAAATCCTACTGAAGTAAAAGATACAAAAGAAGTATTGAAAGACAAGAATATTTCTCCGGACGGAAAGTATATTGTTTATAATGAAGAAGTGAAAATCGAAAAGGTACTTGGAAAAGATTTATATCCTGAATTAGAAAAATCAGAAGTTCAAATTTACAACGGGTTAAATTATCGTCATTGGGACACATGGAACGAAGGTAAATTCAACCATGTTTTTTACAAAGAAAACAAAGAAGGCGCAGTAGGGACTGACATTCTGAAAGGTGAGAATTTTGATAGCCCACAAAAACCTTTTGGAGGTGATGAAGATTATATCTGGTCACCGGACAGCAAAAGTATTCTTTACGTAAGTAAGAAAAAAGCAGGGACACAATATGCGATTTCAACAAATACCAATATTTTCGAATACAATCTGGAAACTGGCAAAACCTTAAACAAAACCGAAGATAATCTCGGTTACGACATGGCGCCCCAATTTTCACCAACAGGAAATCTGACTTGGCTACAAATGAAACGCGATGGATATGAAGCCGATAAAAATGATCTTATTGTCAGTTTTAAAGGAATGAACTTGAACCTAACTGCTGGTTGGGATGGGACGGTAGATCATTTTATGTGGAGTAAAGACGGCAAAAAAATCTATTTTGTTGCGCCAATCGATGGAACGAAACAATTATTCGAAGTCAATTTTCCAGGGTCAACTAATCCCGATGCTTCGGGAGCGATCAATGTCCATCAAATTACTAAGGGCGATTTTGACGTAAATGATTTAGTTGGTTTTTCCGGCGAAAACATCATAGTTACGAGAACAGATATGAATCATGCCGCTGAAATTTTTTCTTATAATCTAAAGAAAAACAGTTGGAAACAATTATCAAATGTAAATACAACAACATACAAGTCTCTGGCGTTAAGCAAAACCGAAAGAAGATATGTTACCACAACTGATGGCAAAAAAATGTTGGTATGGGTAATTCTTCCTCCAAATTTTGATGCTTCAAAAAAATATCCAACACTTTTATATTGCCAAGGCGGACCACAATCTCCGTTAACACAAAGCTATTCCTTTCGTTGGAATTTCCAATTAATGGCTGCAAATGGTTATGTTGTTGTAGCTCCAAACCGTCGCGGAATGCAAGGTCATGGAGTAGCTTGGAACGAACAAATAAGTAAAGACTGGGGTGGACAAGTCATCAATGATTATCTATCTGCGATTGATGATGTGGCTAAAGATAACTATGTTGACAAAACAAGATTAGGATGTGTAGGTGCTAGTTATGGTGGTTACTCCGTATTTTATTTAGCAGGGATTCACAATAACAGGTTTAAAACTTTCATCGCTCATGATGGCGTTTACAATACTCAAAGTATGTTTGGCACCACGGAAGAAGTGTTCTTTAACAACTGGGATTTTGGAGGAGCGTATTGGGAAAAAGATAATGCTGTTGCCCAAAAAACCTACACGACTTTTAATCCGATGACCATAGTCGAAAAATGGAACACCCCTATCTTGATCATCCAAGGAGGAAAAGATTTTCGTGTACCAATAGGACAAGGACAAGAAGCTTTTCAAGCGGCACAATTACGAGGAATAAAAAGCAGATTTTTGTATTTCCCTGAAGAAAACCATTGGGTACTAAAACCACAAAACGCTCAAGTTTGGCAAAAAGAGTTTTACAAGTGGCTGAAAGAAACTTTGTAAATTTTACCTATCGATGGAAAACAAAAAACCTCACTTTTCAGTGAGGTTTTCTTATTTTATTCCGGATCATTCATTTTAAAAGTATCCATAAAAGCAGTTGTATAATTTCCTGAAACATATCGAGGATCATCCATTAACTGTCTGTGGAATGGAATAGTTGTTTTTATTCCTTCAATTACAAACTCATCTAAGGCTCTTCTCATTTTACTGATTGCTTCTTCTCTTGATTGTGCAGTAGTAATTAACTTGGCAATCATAGAATCATAATTTGGCGGAATCGTATAACCTGAATAAACATGAGTGTCCAAACGAACACCATGTCCACCTGGCATGTGTAGTGTTGTAATTTTTCCTGGAGAAGGACGGAAATCATTATAAGGATCTTCCGCATTAATTCTACATTCGATGGCGTGCAATTGTGGTAAATAATTTTTACCTGAAATAGGTATTCCGGCTGCAACCATAATTTGTTCCCGAATCAAGTCGTAATCGATAACTTGCTCCGTAATAGGGTGCTCCACTTGAATACGTGTATTCATTTCCATGAAGTAAAAATTACGATTTTTGTCAACCAAAAACTCTACTGTTCCTGCCCCTTCATACTTAATATATTCGGCCGCTTTTACAGCAGCTTCTCCCATTTTTGTACGAAGTTCATCCGTCATGAATGGCGAAGGCGTTTCTTCAGTTAATTTTTGATGACGTCTTTGAACAGAACAATCTCTTTCTGAAAGGTGACATGCTTTTCCATAAGAATCACCGACAACCTGAATTTCAATATGACGAGGCTCTTCGATTAATTTTTCCAGATACATTCCATCGTTTCCAAAAGCGGCAGCTGATTCCTGACGGGCATCTTCCCATGCTTTCAATAGATCTTCCTCTTTCCAAACAGCACGCATTCCTTTTCCACCACCACCAGCAGTCGCTTTCAACATTACTGGAAAACCAAAATCTCTAGACAACTGTAAAGCTTGGTCATAAGATTCTAAAATTCCTACTGAACCTGGAACACAAGGTACACCAGCTTCAATCATAGTCGATTTTGCGGAAGCTTTATCACCCATTCTATCAATCATTTCAGGAGATGCTCCAATGAATTTGATACCATGTTCTTGGCAAATTTTAGAAAATTTTGAATTTTCAGAAAGGAAACCATAACCTGGATGTATTGCGTCTGCATTGGTAATTTCGGCAGCTGCAATAATATTTGACATTTTTAAATAAGACAAGTTACTTGGAGGCGGCCCTATACAAACTGCTTCATCAGCAAACTTTACATGAAGACTTTCAGCATCGGCAGTAGAATAAACAGCTACTGTTTTGATACCCATTTCCTTACATGTTCTAATTACGCGAAGCGCAATTTCTCCCCTATTTGCAATTAATATTTTTTTAAACATCTTTTTTTAAATTAAAAATTAAAAATTACGAATTAAGAATTAGAAAGCTACTTTTATGAGATTTTTAATTCTTAATTTATAATTCTTAATTGATTATGATGGGTCTACTAAGAATAAAGGCTGGTCAAATTCTACAGGTGACATGTCATCAACCAATATTTTTACAATTTTACCGGATACTTCAGATTCAATTTCATTAAACAATTTCATCGCTTCAATAACACAAAGCACATCTCCTTTAGAAATAGTTTTACCTACTTCAACAAACATCGGTTTGTCTGGTGATGGTCTTCTATAGAAAGTTCCAATAATTGGAGATTTTATTATGATGTAATGCGCATTTTCTACCACTGGAGCCTCTGCAACTGGAGCAACAGCAGCGATTTGCTGAGGCGCTACTGCTTGTTGAAGTGGAGCATGATTTGGCATTTGTTGTACATAAGTAGTCTCAGTTACATTTCCTTCTAAAGTTGTTCTAATAGTGATTTTAACATCATCCATTTCTAATTTAACTTCTGCAACACCTGAATTAGCTACAAACTTGATTAAATTTTGAATTTCTTTTAAATCCATAATTGTTTATTTTTAGTTTAAATTTATTTTTTGTCGTAAGCCCACTTTAGATAAATGGCTCCCCAAGTAAATCCTCCTCCAAAAGCTGCCAAAATAATTTTATCGCCTTTTTTGAATAAATGTTCAAAATCGCTAAGTACTAATGGCAAAGTTGCTGAGGTGGTATTACCGTATTTTTCAATATTCATTAAAACTTTTGAGTCATCCAAATCCATTCTATTTGCGGTAGCATCAATAATGCGTTTATTAGCTTGATGAGGAACTAACCAATCTACATCTTCATTAGTAAGATTATTTTTTTTCAAAATTAACTCACTAGCATCAGCCATATTAGTAACCGCATATTTGAAAACCGTTTTACCGTCTTGGATAATGTTGTGCTTGTTCTCTGTTACCGTTTCAAAAGAGGTAGGGTTTAGAGATCCACCAGCATCAATTTTTAAAAAATCACGCCCTACTCCATCACTACGTAAATACTCATCTTGCAGTCCTAATCCTTCGTAATTAGGTTCAAATAATACTGCGCCGGCACCATCCCCAAAAATAATACAGGTAGATCGGTCAGTATAATCAACGATTGAAGACATTTTGTCTGCTCCTATTAAAAGCACTTTTTTATAACGCCCTGATTGTATGTAAGCTGCAGCAGTAGACATTCCGAATAAAAAGCTGGAACATGCCGCTTGTAAATCGTATGCAAATGCATTTGTCGCGCCTATCTGTGTTGCCACATATACACCCGTTGATGCTACTGGCATATCAGGTGTAGCAGTTGCCATTATCAATAAATCGATTTCTAAAGGATCTATATTTGCTTTAGCCAGTAAATCTTGCGCTGCTCTAATAGCTAGATAGGAAGTTCCTTTATCTTTGTCTTTTAGAATTCTTCTTTCTTTTATTCCTGTACGAGAAGTAATCCACTCGTCATTTGTGTCAACCATTGTTTCCAAAACTTTGTTTGTAAGTACAAATTCTGGTACATAGGCTCCAACAGCGGTAATTGCGGCCGTAATTGTATTCATTGTATTCGATTATTTCTTATCAAATGTTGCCACTTGAAAATTTTTTAAAAGACTTGAAAATTACAAAAAAAATTTTGTTATTCATTGATTTGTAACCTCTTATTTAACGAAAATTATAGACAACAAAAAAACTCTCACATAGTGAGAGTTCTAATATCATTTACAAAAACATATTAAGCAACAGCTACAGATTTATCTATAACAACTTGCCCTCTGTAATACATTTTCCCTTCATGCCAGTAAGCTCTGTGATACAAGTGTGCCTCACCAGTTATAGGGCAAGTAGCGATTTGTGCTACAGTAGCTTTGTAATGTGTTCTTCTCTTATCTCTTCTTGTTTTGGAGATTTTTCTCTTAGGATGCGCCATTTTACTATATTATTTATCCGTTAATAGTTGCTTTAATTTGTCCCAACGCGGGTCAATATTTTCTTCTTTTTGTACTTCTTTTTTATGCTCTTTTTTCTGTTCTTTTATTGTCAATTCCTTGAGTTTTGTTAAGGCTTCCGAATTTAAACTTCCGTCTTTCACACCAGGATGAACACGTCTTAGAGGGACAGAGAGCACTGTCATTTCATAAATAGACTGCGAAACATCTATTTCAAATTCACCAAATGGCAAAATGAGCAAATCTTCATTGTCATTATTATACGTTTCCCCAAAGCGAACAAACAATTTCATTTTACCTTTTATTGGTAAATCAAAATCTTCGCTTGTAAGATCACATGGAACATTTACTATACCCGAGTGCTTGAAACTTAACTCCAACATGTTGCTTTTCTTCTCTAAAACCACATTAACTTTGATATTTGAATTTTGAAATTCATTATAATCAAAGATTTCAAAGAACACATTATTGATTTGATATTCAAATTGGTGTTTGCCTAGCTTTAATCCTACGAAAGGAATTAAATATTCTTTTGTCTTGTTCATTTCAACAACAATTTACCCTATACCGAGGCTTCGGTACGGGAGTGCAAAGATATAAAATTATTGCAAAACAAATAATCTTATTCACCTTTTTTTGTTTATAACTGTTTTTCTTTTGTTTTTAGCGGTTTCGCACTGATTTCTTTATATTGATTTCGAGAATTATAAATATCAATCGCTAAATAAACCGCTTCTTTAAATGAATTATAATCCGCTATACCTTTTCCTGCAATATCATAAGCAGTCCCGTGATCAGGAGACGTTCTGATTTTATTTAATCCAGCAGTATAATTGACTCCTTTACCAAAAGACAAAGTTTTAAACGGAATTAATCCCTGATCATGATAAGCCGCAATAATAGCATCATACTTTTCATATTGGTTGCTACCAAAAAAACCATCCGCAGCAAAAGGACCAAATACCAAAGTTCCCTTTTCAAATATTTTTTTCAATGCCGGTTTAATCACCAAATCATCTTCCTTCCCAATAACTCCTCCATCACCGCAATGCGGATTTAAACCTAAAACAGCAATTTTAGGCTTATTAATACTAAAATCTTGAATTAACGATTGCTTGACCGTTTCAATTTTTTTAATAATCAACTCTTCTGTAAGCTTCGATGCCACTTCGCTTACAGGAATATGATCCGTCAGTAACCCAACTCTCAAATTATCCTGAACCATTAACATTAAAGCATTTCCTTCTAATTCCTGATCCAAATAATCCGTATGACCCGGGAACTTAAATGTTTCTGATTGTATATTATACTTATTTATGGGCGCAGTTACCAACACATCGATAACCCCCTCTTTCAAAGCATTAGTGGCAGCAACAAAAGATTTTATCGCATATTGACCAATTTTTTCATCGTTCGTTCCAGGATTCAAATCAACCCCTTCTTTCCAAAGATTAAAAACATTAATCTTTCCTACAACGATTTGGTCCAACCTATCAATTCCATGAAGCATTGAAGTGGACTCAAAACTCTTTTTCACAAATGACATTATTTTCACATTGGCAAAAATAACCGGCGTACACAACTCTAACATACGAGAATCCTCGAATGTTTTTAAAACAACTTCGCTTCCAATACCGTTTAAATCTCCAATTGAAATTCCAACGATTATATTTTCTGTTTTTTTCATCATGATTTAACGTTATTTATTGCTAATTTTGAAGTGCAAATTTAGTAAAATAAAACAAGAAATGTTTACAGGAATAATAGAAACCCTTGGCATAATCCAAGAAATAAAAAAAGAGAAAGACAATATTCATATCACAATAGATTCTTCTATTACCAGTGAACTTAAAATTGACCAAAGTGTCGCTCATAATGGAATCTGTTTGACTGTCGTGGCTTTAAAAGACACTCTTTATACAGTAACGGCTATTGACGAAACAATTAAAAAAACGAATTTATCGTCTTGGAAAACAGGAGACAGCGTGAATCTTGAAAGAGCAATGAAACTTGGAGATCGACTTGACGGTCATATTGTACAAGGTCACGTAGACCAAAAAGGAACTTGCATAGTAGCTCAAGAAACTAACGGAAGTTGGCTTTATACCTTTGAATACGATGAAACACTAAATAACATCACTATTGAAAAGGGCTCAATCACCGTAAACGGCGTTAGTTTAACGGTAGTAAACTCAAGGAAAAATCAATTTAGCGTAGCCATTATTCCTTATACCTATGATCACACCAATTTTAAATCATTTGAAGTTGGAACAAAAATAAATCTTGAATTTGATGTGATTGGCAAATATGTCTCTAGATTATACTCTAAATAAATACAACCGCTACTTTATAAAAACAAAAACTCCAATTTAAATTGGAGTTTTTGTTTTTAATCTATGACTGTAAATAACGTACATTCCAAAAATTAATGCAATTATTATTAGTATAAAAATATTTTCATCAATAGGTAATCCAGGGGGCGGTGGTGGCTTTCTTCTTCCCATAGGATTCGGCTCAGGAAGTGCTGGATTCCCTGCCATAGCAGACAACGTCCCAAACAGGAAGGCAATAAAAAGATAAAATTTGTTTGGCAAAATATTCATAATTTCCAAAAATAGTAAATCAATCGTTTGAAAAAAGTAATTTGAGCTATTTATTATCAATCTTTATTAAATTTAACAAAAAAAAATCTATTTCTCCCAAAAACTATTTCTTATTATACAAAGATATGCATTTTGCATGTAGTCCAATTTCGATATATCCAAAAAAACAAAACCCCTCAAAATATTAATTTTGAGGGGTTTTTTGTGGTCCCACCTGGGCTCGAACCAGGGACCACCTGATTATGAGTCAGGTGCTCTAACCAGCTGAGCTATAGGACCGGTTAAGAGTGTGCAATATTACCACTATTTTTCATTTGCTCCAAATATTTCTGCCTTAGATTTTCAGATACTTTTAATATTTATATTTATTAATTAGAAAACCATTGATTATTAGAGATCTAAATTTTTTGTTTACCTCAAATTAACTTATTTCCTGGCACAATTCGATTAAAACTCCATTGGTGCTTTTGGGGTGCAAAAAAGCAACTAGCTTATTATCAGCGCCTTTCTTTGGTGTTTCATTCAAGACAACAAATCCTTCTTTTTTTAAACGGGCAATTTCAAGCTCAATATTTTCAACGTCAAAAGCAATATGATGTATTCCTTCTCCTTTTTTTTCTATAAATTTAGCAATAGGACTGTCCGGATTGGTAGCTGCCAAAAGCTCGATCTTGTTTGGCCCAACAGCAAAAAAAGAGGTACTTACACCTTCACTTTCTACATCTTCAAATTTATAAGCGGGAGCACCCAATAGTTTTTCGAAAATTAAATTTGAAACTTCTAAATTTTTAACTGCAATTCCTATATGTTCAATTTTTTTCATTTCTTATTTATTATCTAAAATTATAAACTTTATATCGAGGTAAATTTACACATTAAAAGATAAAAAGGGAATAAAGAATCCTAAAAGTAAGCCTGACCAAATACCTATAATAAAATATTAAAAAGTTTCAATTCCATTAATTATAATTGTTATTTTGTAATTCTAATACAAATTTGATATGTTGAAAAACAATTTAAGATATATTTCCCTGCTATTAATTTTAGTAATGATGGGTTGTGCCAAAAGAGGAACCATAACCGGAGGCTTAAAAGATACGATTGCACCCGTTTTGAAAATGAGTTTCCCTAAGAATTTTAGCACCAACTTTAAAGGAGACGAAATAAAATTGGTCTTTGACGAAAACATTAAATTAAAAGATCTAAACAAGCAATTAATCATTTCTCCTCCAATGAAACAGCAGCCTTTGATTTTACCAACTACTGCCAGTAAGTTCATTACAATTAAAATAAAAGACACCCTTCGGCCTAACACAACGTATAGTTTCAACTTTGGTCAAAGCATTTCTGACAACAATGAAGGAAACTCTTTTAACCAGTTCAAATATGTATTTTCAACTGGTGATTACATCGATTCTTTATCTCTTAATGGAAAAGTGAAGGATGCGTATGACAAAGAAATAGAGCCATTTGTTTCTGTAATGCTTTATGAAATAAATGACACTTTTAAGGATTCGGCAATTTATACTGATACCCCTAAATATATCACTAACACACTTGACAGCTTGAAAACTTTTAAATTAGAGAATTTAAAAGCCGGAAAATACCTTCTTGTTGCAATGAAAGACTACAACAGCGACAATAAATTTAATCCAAAAAAGGACAAAATTGGGTTTAACAAACAATACATAACCATCCCGAATGACACGGTTTACGAATTACAATTATTCAAGGAAGATTTACCGTTTAAAGCTTACAAACCAAGTCAAGGTTCGGGCAATAGGTTAATTATGGGTTACGAAGGAAAAGTGAACTCAGAAAATGAAAGACCTAAAATAATCTTAAAAAACAAAAATGAGATACTTCCTTCAATTGTTACTCAATTCCCAAAAAAGGATTCCCTCCAAATATGGTTCAAACCTTTAAAAGCGGATTCATTAGCCTTAACGGTTAACAGGGATAAATATCAACAGGATTTTACCTTAAAAATCAAAGAACAGAAAAAAGACACTTTAAGTATTACTGCGGTACAAAATGGGGTTTTAAATTTCAGAGATCGTTTGGCTTTTGAAACGACTACACCGTTAGTTAAATTTGATAATTCAAAAATCACAATAGTCAATAAAGCCGGAACTACCGTTCCTTTCACATCTGAATATGACGAATTTAATCAAAAATTATATTTAGATTTCAAAAAAGAGCCTTCTGAAGAATATGCTTTTACAATTCAACCTGGTGCATTAACTGATTTTTTCGAAAAATCAAATGATACATTGGCTTATAAAGTAACCACAAAAACTACCGCTGAGTATGGGAATCTGAGCGTTTCTTTACAAAATGTGAAACAATTCCCTGTCATAGTGGAATTGACAAATCAAAAAGGAGAAGTTTTAGCTACTGAATACTCGGAGAAAAACACCACCATAGACTTTAATTTAATTGAACCTGCCTTATATTCTCTTCGTGCAATTTATGATGTGAATAAAAATAAGGAATGGGATTCAGGAAATTATTTAGAAAAACGCCAAGCCGAAGAAGTTATTTATTTCTCAAAAGAAATTGATGTTCGTGCCAATTGGGATGTTAATCAGATTTTTGATTTAAGCATTCCATATAGCCCGGAACCGAAGAAGAAAACGGTGAAAAAGTAGGGATTTAAGAATAATGATTAACGATTTTTGATTATTTTTACAACATCTGAAATCAAAAATCGTTAATCATAAATCACAAATATTTTATTCTTTTATTTCAAACGAATCTCTATCAGTAAGAAAACCTAATTTTTGTCTTGTCAACATCATTTTTTCTTTATTTAATTCAACCGAAAAAATAGCTTCAGATTCAGTAGGTTCAAACAAATACTCCCCAAGACAATCGACAACTTGCGAGTGCCCGGTATATTGATACCCATTATCATCCTCGCCTGTTCTATTCACGCCAATCACATAACTCATGTTTTCTATTGCGCGCGCTTTAAGTAAAGCATCCCAGGCATTTATTCTTGTTTTTGGCCAACTTGCAACATAAATTAGCAAATCATAATCTTCAGAATTCCTTGAGAATACAGGAAATCGTAAATCATAACATACTTGGAGACAAATTTTCCAATCTAAATAATTGATGATTACTTTTTGTGTTCCGCTAGTGTACACTTTATCTTCACCTGCTAGAGTAAATAAATGTTTTTTATCATAGCATTGAATTTCCCCTGACGGAAATACGAAAACCATTCTATTGTAGAAATTATTATTTTCTTCAATAACTAAACTTCCCGTAATAGCGCTTTTTTTGGATTTTGCCAACGCTTTAAGCCACGTTATCGTTTCGCCTTGCATTGTTTCAGCAACATTCAATGAATTCATTGTAAAACCCGTTGTAAACATTTCAGGAAGTATAATCAGATCCATATTTTCAGAAATTGAATTTATTTTTACTTCGAAATAGTTTCGGTTCTCTTTTGGACTTTCCCAAATTAAAGGCGATTGGATTAGGGTAACTTTCATTTTAAATCATTTTTATAAAGATAAAAAAAAAACGCATTCAACTTTTACATTGAATGCGTTTATAATTTCACTTATTAGGTTTTATCCTTTCAAACTTGCAGATAAATATTCTCTATTCATTCTAGCGATGTTTTCAAGAGAAATTCCTTTTGGACATTCTACTTCGCAAGCTCCAGTATTGGTACAGTTACCAAAACCCTCCGCATCCATTTGCGCAACCATATTCAATACACGGTCAGTAGCTTCCACTTTTCCTTGTGGCAATAAAGCAAACTGAGATACTTTAGCAGCAACAAATAACATAGCCGAAGAGTTTTTACAACTCGCCACACAAGCTCCACAACCAATACATGTTGCAGCATCAAAAGCTCTGTCCGCATCATGTTTAGGAATAGGAATTGTATTGGCATCAATAGTGTTTCCAGATGTGTTTACAGAAACAAAACCACCAGATTGCTGGATTCTGTCAAATGCACCTCTATCAACCACTAAATCTTTAATTACTGGAAACGCTTTTGCTCTAAATGGCTCAATAAAAATAGTATCCCCATCTTTAAATTTACGCATGTGCAATTGACAAGTTGCTACTCCTCTATCCGGTCCGTGCGCTTCTCCGTTTATGTATAAAGAACAGGATCCGCAAATTCCTTCGCGACAGTCATGGTCAAAAGCTACAGTGTCTTCTCCATTTACGATTAACTCATCGTTCAAAATGTCAAGCATTTCAAGAAAAGACATATCTGGTTCAATTCCATCTATCGGATATTCAACTATTTTTCCTTCGGCAGCGGCATTTTCCTGACGCCATATTTTTAATGTAAGTTTCATTTTTTTTGTAAGTATTAAGTATTAAAGAATTAAGTATCGAGACTTTTCTAAATACTATTTATAACTTCTTTGAACTAGTTTAACATTTTCGAATTTCAACTCTTCTTTGTGTAGCACTGCATCGCTAGGTTTACCTTTGTATTCCCATGCTGCAACGTATGCAAAATTTTCGTCGTCACGTTGCGCTTCACCTTCTGGTGTTTGATATTCTTCACGGAAGTGACCTCCACAAGATTCGTTTCTATGCAAGGCATCTTTAGCAAACAACTCTCCTAATTCAAGGAAATCTGCAATACGAAGTGCTTTAGCCAACTCTGGGTTAAAACTGTCCGCTGTTCCAGGAATTTTTACCTCTTTATAAAATTCGTCTCTAATTGCGGCAATTTCATTTTGCGCTTCTGTTAAACCCGCTGCATTACGAGCCATTCCAACTTTGTCCCACATGATTTTCCCTAATTTCTTATGGAAATAATCTGCTGGCTTAGAGCCTCCGTTATTCATTAAAGCCTCAATTTGAAGCTTAACATTTTTCTCTGCTTGTTCAAATTCTGGAGAATCAGTAGAGATGGTACCCATTTTAATATCTGGCGCCAAATAATCTCCAATAGTGTATGGAAGAACGAAATATCCATCAGCCAAACCTTGCATCAATGCAGAAGCTCCCAATCTGTTCGCTCCGTGATCTGAAAAGTTAGATTCTCCAATAGAGAAACAACCCGGAATCGTAGTTTGCAAGTTATAATCAACCCAAGTTCCGCCCATCGTGTAATGCACGGCAGGATAGATCATCATAGGAGTTGAATATGGATTCTCATCCACAATTTTCTCATACATTTGGAACAAGTTACCGTATTTATTAGCCACAACTTCTGTTCCTAATTTCGTAACCAAAGCTTTATCATTCTCGTCTAAATGTTTTAATCTCGCTTGATCTACTCCGTATCTTTCAATTGCCGCGGCAAAATCAAGGTAAACAGCTTCTCCCGTTTTATTAACACCAAAACCGGCATCACATCTTTCTTTAGCAGCACGAGAAGCAATATCTCTAGGTACTAAATTTCCAAAAGCAGGATATCTTCTTTCTAAATAATAATCTCTGTCCGCTTCTGCAATTTGAGTTGGTTTTAACTTCCCTTCTCTGATCGCCTTGGCATCTTCTAGTTTTGCAGGAACCCAAATACGTCCATCATTACGCAACGATTCTGACATTAACGTCAATTTTGCCTGATGATCTCCAGAAACTGGAATACAAGTCGGGTGAATTTGTGTGTAACAAGGATTCGCAAAATACGCGCCTCTTTTATGAATTTTCCAAGCTGCAGTTACGTTACTTCCCATCGCATTAGTCGATAGGAAAAACACGTTTCCGTATCCTCCTGAAGCAATAACTACGGCATGAGCAGAATGTCTTTCGATTTCTCCTGTAACCAAGTTACGAGCGATAATCCCTCTTGCTTTTCCGTTTACGATCACTAAATCAAGCATCTCGTGACGGTTGTGCATTTTAATTTTTCCACGACCGATTTGGCGATTCATTGCTGAATACGCTCCTAATAATAATTGTTGTCCTGTTTGTCCTTTTGCATAAAAAGTTCTAGAAACTAATGTTCCTCCAAAAGAACGGTTATCTAGCAATCCACCATATTCACGGGCAAAAGGAACACCTTGAGCCACACACTGGTCAATAATATTAGTAGAAACCTCAGCAAGACGGTGAACGTTTGCTTCACGGGCGCGATAATCACCCCCTTTTACTGTATCGTAAAACAAACGGAAAACGGAATCCCCGTCTCCTTGATAATTTTTGGCAGCGTTGATTCCTCCTTGTGCAGCAATAGAGTGCGCACGACGCGGTGAATCTTGAAAGCAAAATGCTTTCACGTTATATCCTAATTCTGCCAA
The DNA here is from genome assembly GCF_042787345.1 of Flavobacterium xylosi. Taxonomy (NCBI): domain Bacteria; kingdom Pseudomonadati; phylum Bacteroidota; class Flavobacteriia; order Flavobacteriales; family Flavobacteriaceae; genus Flavobacterium; species Flavobacterium xylosi. Next base: position 135,642 of record NZ_JBHZPZ010000005.1, read on the forward strand.
AGTTGCAGCGGCAGAACCTCCAGCTAAACCTGTACCAACAACAATTATATCTAAATTACGTTTGTTAGCAGGGTTTACTAAATTAATATGATCTTTATAATTTGTCCATTTGTCCGAAATTGGACCGCTAGGAATTTTTGAATCTAATGCCATTTATAATTTAATATTAATGATTAAAATAATGAAATAATGCAATGAAAATGAAACCAAAAGGAACTACAATTGCAAACGCATATCCCAATTTATGTAATGATCTTGAATACTTGTTGTTGAATCCTACTGATTGAAAAGAGGAATTGAAACCATGCCATAAGTGTAATGACAATAATAAAAAAGCAATACTGTACAAGGCCGTGCGAACCGGACTTTCAAACTTTTCAGCTAATTCATGGAAGTATCTCGTTTCATTCAATGGATTAACATCTACATATTTATAAACCATTTCAGGGAACCAAAAATCGTAAAAATGCAACGCTAAAAAAGCCAAAACAACTGAACCGGAAACAATCATATTTCTTGAAGCCCAAGAAGAATTAGCCCCTCCATTATTTCTTGCATAAGAAATTGGTCTTGCGCTACGGTTTTTGAAATCTAAAACAAAACCCATGATAAAGTGAAAAACTACCCCAATAATCAGAATTGGCTGAATAACGAATTGAACTAATGGATTATTTCCCATAAAATGGGATATTGAATTGAAAGTATCGGAACTAAAAACCGATGTCATATTGATAAAAAAGTGCTGTGCTAGAAACAACATCAAAAAAAGTCCTGAAAGAGCCATAGCTACTTTTTTTGCTATTGACGATTTCAATAATGCAGATTTTGCCATAAGATTTATATAATTTGTTTTTAAAAATGCTACAAAAATAAAGCAATTAGTGATGAACTACAACCTTTTCGTTGTTATTTATAATGATTTTAAAGTGCTAATACCAACCATTTAACACCTCTTCTAAAACTAACCCTTAACGCCACAAACCAAAGAGTTTCCATTATACAAATGTGAAAAATTGAGGATTCTGTTTTTATGGATTTAGCTAATAATTGCAATCAAATTATCGAATCCATAATTATGACCGTTTTATATTTTAAAATCCATAAAATAGTTCAAAAAAAACACTTTCTATGTTTAAAAAAATCGTGATTTATTAATTGCCATTACCCTTTATTCGCAAAATATTCAACCAGAAAAAGAATTAACTCACCCTACTTTGAAGACATAAACATAGGTTCCTCGATAAAAACTTTGGCTAAAACTAAAAAACAGCGAACCAACAAATAAAAAATCAGCTAAATTTAGCCATATACTGCTGCACAATCAAATCCGTGTTCTCATTTCGAACTTTCTGTTCTAAATGAATTGGAGGAGAAGCTCTTTCCAGGCAATTCTTAACTGCACAGGTCTCACAGGTCACGCCTACAATTTGTTTTTGAATGGATTTATTATCAATGAATTTGAATTTTTTCTTCACACTGGGCGTGATTAATATCCCCACAGAAATACTTCTTAAACAATCTTTTTTGAACGGATCCAGTGTAGCTGACGAGAAAACCAAATACTCATTACTACTGTTATCATAACGAGAAATTTGCGCATCAAAAAAGTGACTTTTATTTTGTTTTATCGCATTCTCAATCGTCTTGATTGATATCCATCTTCGGCAATAATGCTCATTCATTTCATTGGCGTGTGGCTCTTGCTGATTAGTAATATGTAATTCTTTTTTAATCTGATAGGTATCCGCCCCAATTTTATGGGACAATCGCAGAAAAAAGAGATTTTTTAACTGAAAATCTTTTGGCAAAATATTGGTCAGCCTTTGATAAAAAGACTCGGGCGAAACATTGAATTTACCCATAAGCTGAATCATTTCTTGTGGCTTAGGGTCTGTTTTAGATAAAAACAAATTCAATTCATCAATTAATTGTTGTCTTGGAATAAGTAATGCACCGGCAAAATAAGAAGCATAGAAATTATTAAGTACCTGATCGAAATTATCAAATTTTATCCAACTAAAAGTAAATAGTCTTTCGGTAATTTCAAGGTAATTATAAGCGATTTCTTTGGCCAAAATAAAAGCTTTTTGAGGCTCATCAATATCTAGAGAAAGTAATAACGTTTTGCTTTTAGGAACAAAAATCGATCTTAAATCTCCCAGTTCTTCTTGCTCTGAAAAAACAATTTCTTGAATAGTATAACCATATTCTTCAATCAAGATGGCAGACAATTCCTCAATGGAAATTTTGGTGTCAATATTTATGTGAAAGGCTTTAGAGAATTGCAATACTTTCAATTCTAAATCTTCAAAATAATTATTGTGAGCTTCTTGATAAGAACGCAAGGCAGCCAAGAAAAAACTCTCGCGTGTTAAATTATAATGTTGGGCAATCTCAATAATGGTGCTTATAAAAGCATTTACTTTTGCAGGAGCATTAGCAATAATATCGATAAGATCATTTTCCTGAATCCCAAAAATCTCCAAAGGAATCTCTTTCAAGATACCCGATTTTAAAATTTCACCAATGGGCGCCAAATTATTATCCAGTTTTAAGGAAACCATGTGATCATAAGAAACATCCAGTTTTTCCGACAGAAGAATAATCTTATCTGTTTTTGGATATTTTTTTCCTTTCTCGATTTCGTTTAAGTACGATTTTGAAAGGTCTGTAATTTTAGCCAAACCAAATAAAGACAAGTTCTTATTGGTGCGGGCTTGCTTGAGTTTTAACCCAAAAATCAACTTGATATAATCCTTTTCTATATTCATAAATCAAAGATACGCTAAAAAACAAAAACACCAAAAAAATATTTTTTGCATTTTTAGCGTACGTTCGCTTGTTTTGTAAAAAACTTTTTGTACCATTGTAATGTAAAACGAATTAGCCATGATACAACAAAACGAAACAACCGAAAAATTACTTCAGTTATCAACTGAAACGAATCACCATTATCCAGAAATATTGACGGATGAGGCGATTGATTTTTTAACAGACTTGCATCAGAAATTTAATAACAAAAGACTTTCGTTATTAGAAGACCGAAAAAATCAACAGGTCTTATTTGACCAAGGAGCATTACCAAGTTTTCCTGCCGAAACAAAAAGCGTCAGAGAAAACAATTGGGAAGCCGGAAAAACTCCAAAAGACTTATTAGACAGAAGAGTCGAAATAACCGGTCCTGTTGACAGAAAAATGGTCATTAATGCACTTAATTCGGGAGCAAAAACTTTCATGGCCGATTTCGAAGACAGCACTTCACCAACCTGGAGTAATTTGATGAGTGGACAACAAAACTTGAAAGATGCCGTAAATAGAACCATCACTTTAGAAGACACCAAAAAAAATAAAAAATACAGTCTAAATGAAAAAACGGCAGTATTAATAGTTCGCCCAAGAGGCTTGCATTTGCCGGAGAAAAATATTTTGATTGATGGTCAACAAGCCTCAGGATCACTTATTGATTTTGGACTGTATGCTTTCCATAATTACAAACAACTTACCGAAGATGGAACCGCTCCCTATTTTTATATTCCAAAATTGGAACACTATTTAGAAGCAAGATGGTGGAACGAGGTTTTCGAATTTACACAGGAATATTTGGGAGTGCCAAACGGAACATTCAAAGCAACTGTTTTAATTGAAACCATAACTGCCAGTTTTCAATTGGACGAAATCATTTTTGAACTAAAGGATCACATCGTGGGTCTTAATTGCGGGAGATGGGATTACATTTTTTCATACATCAAAAAATTAAGAAATAATCCGGCTTTTATTGTTCCAAACAGAGACCAGGTAACAATGACTTCTCCATTTATGAGTGCTTACTCACAGTTAGTTATTCAAAGATGCCACAAACGTAATATTCATGCAATAGGTGGAATGGCAGCTCAAATTCCAATAAAAAACGATGATGAAGCGAATACAATTGCTTTCAATAAAGTAATCGCCGACAAAGAACGTGAGGTACAAAACGGACATGACGGCACTTGGGTTGCGCATCCGGATTTGGTTTCATTAGCCATGACCATTTTCGACAAACACATGCCAACAGAAAACCAAATTAATGTAAAAAGAGAAGACGTACACGTTACCGAAAAAGATTTATTAGAAATTCCAAAAGGAACAATCACGGAAGAAGGAGTTCGAAAAAATATCAGCATTTCTGTTTTGTATATCGCATCCTGGCTAAACGGACAAGGTGCCGCAGCATTACACCATTTGATGGAAGACGCTGCAACTGCCGAAATATCAAGGTCACAATTGTGGCAGTGGCTTAAAAACGAAGTGGTATTAGACAATCAAAAAGTATTAAATGAAAAATACTACCACCGAATGGCAATGGAGGAATTCGAAAAAATCAGAAAAATGGTTGGAGATGAAAATCATGAAAAACAAAAATACAGATTGGCAGAACAACTATTAGACATCTTAGTGGTAAACGATAATTTCATCGAATTTTTGACAATCCTAGGATACAAATACATTTAAAATTCCACTAAAATCAATATCAATAAAAAAACTATTAACAAACAACCATAAAAACGCATAAAATGAAAACAACAGAAACAAGAATTCAAGAATTAGTTGCAGACTGGATCACTAATCCACGATGGAAAGGTGTCGAACGCCCTTATACTGCTGAGGAAGTTATCAAATTACAAGGGTCTTACATCATAGAACACAGCGTCGCAAAAATTGGAGCTAACAACCTATGGAACAAACTTAATTCTCAAGATTTTGTAGCTGGACTTGGTGCATTAACGGGCAATCAGGCAATTCAAGAAGTTGAAGCAGGTCTAGATGCGATCTACTTAAGCGGATGGCAAGTTGCCGCTGATGCAAATGTTGCCGGCGAAATGTACCCAGACCAATCTTTATACCCTGCCAACAGTGTTCCTCTAGTTGTAAAACGAATCAACAACGCACTTTTACGTGCCGATCAAATACAAGTTGTTAACGGTACAACTGACAAAAAACAATATTTAGTTCCTATAGTTGCTGATGCCGAAGCCGGTTTTGGAGGTAATCTAAATGCTTTTGAATTAATGAAAGCGATGATTGAAGCAGGCGCAGCAGGAGTTCACTTCGAAGATCAATTGAGTTCAGCTAAAAAATGCGGTCACCTAGGCGGGAAAGTTTTAGTACCAACACAAGAAGCAATCAACAAACTGATCGCAGCAAGATTAGCGGCTGACGTTATGGGAACTCCAACTTTAATCGTGGCTCGTACCGATGCTGATGCTGCCAATTTATTGACAAGCGACATCGATCCTAGAGATGCCAAATTCATTACAGGTGAGAAAACAGGAGAAGGATTTTTCTATGTAAATTGCGGAGTTGAGCAAGGAATTGACAGAGGATTGAGCTATGCGCCTTATGCTGATTTGATTTGGATGGAAACCAGCAATCCTGATTTGGCTTATGCTAAACAATTTGCAGATGCCATTCACAAAGAATTTCCAGGCAAAATGTTAGCCTACAACTGCTCGCCTTCATTCAATTGGGCTGCAAAATTATCTGTTGCCGAAATGGAAACGTTCAGAGAAGACCTTGCTGCAATGGGATACAAATTTCAATTCATCACATTAGCTGGATTTCATGCCTTAAATACCAGTATGTTCGAATTATCAAAAGCGTACAAAGAAAGAGGAATGGCCGGTTATTCTGAATTACAGGAAAGAGAATTTGCTTTGCAAAAACATGGTTTCAAAGCCGTAAAACATCAAGGTTTCGTAGGAACATCTTATTTCGATGCCGTACAAAATACGGTTACTACAGGAAAATCTTCAACCACGGCCATGAAAGATTCTACTGAAGTATCACAGTTTTAATAAAAAAAGCAGTTAAGAACACAAAATGTATTTGGTCTGAAAAACAAATTTCAGACTATTACGTTTTGTGTTTTTTTATATAATTTTGCCAAATTCGTAACTAAAATGATTTAAACTTACTATTTTTGAGTAATTAAAAGTTTAAACACAATTGTTATGAAATACCATCAAATTGACCGCGACTTATTTATAAAAAATCGTGCTAAATTCATGGCTCAAATGAAGCCAAAAAGTGTAGCAGTATTTAATTCCAACGATATTTACCCCGTTTCTGCGGACAGCACTTTGCCTTTTGCGCAACACCGAGATATTTTTTATTTAAGCGGAGTAGATCAAGAAGAAAGTATTTTATTGCTTTTCCCCGATGCGCCTTACGAAAACCAAAGAGAGATGTTATTCCTGAAAGAAACCAGCGAACACATTGCAATTTGGGAAGGTGAAAAACTGACTAAAGAGCGCGCTCTGGAAGTTTCCGGAATCAGAACGGTTTATTGGTTACAGGATTTCGAAAAAGTTTTATTCGAAATGATGACACATTCTGATACAATTTACATCAATACGAATGAGCATTACCGCGCTACAGTAGAAACCGAAACCCGCGAAGCCCGTTTTGTAAAATGGTGGAAAGAGAAATATCCGGCACACGCAGTCGCAAAAAGTAATCCTATATTACAACGCCTTCGTTCTGTAAAGGAAAGCGAAGAATTGGATTTAATCCAAAAAGCATGTGATATTACCGAACTTGGTTTTAGACGATTATTGCCTTTCGTCAAACCCAACGTAACCGAATATGAAATTGAAGCCGAACTGATTCACGAATTCATTCGCAATCGTTCCAAAGGTTTTGCTTACACACCTATTATCGCTTCGGGAAACAATGCTAATGTGTTGCATTACATCGAAAACAACCAACAATGTCACGCTGGTGATTTGATTTTACTAGACGTTGCTGCCGAATATGCTAATTATTCCAGCGATATGTCAAGAACCATTCCTGTTTCAGGGAAATTTACAGGCAGACAAAAAGACGTTTACAATGCTGTTTTGCGTGTAAAAAAGGAAGCTACCAAAATGCTTGCTCCGGGAACACTTTGGAAACAATACCATATCGAAGTCGGGAAAATCATGACTTCTGAGTTGTTAGGTTTGGGTCTTATTGACAAAGCCGATGTGCAAAACGAAAACCCAGACTGGCCAGCCTATAAAAAATATTTCATGCACGGAACCTCCCACCACATGGGATTGGACACGCATGATTACGGAATTCTAACGGAACCTATGCAAGCTAATATGGTTTTCACAGTAGAACCGGGAATCTATATTCCAGCCGAAGGTTTCGGAATTCGATTAGAGGATAATATAATTGTTCAGGAAAGCGGCGAACCATTCAACATGATGCGCAACATCCCAATTGAAGTAGACGAAATCGAGTCCTTGATGAACGCCTAAAATTTTCAGTTTACAAATAACAAATCGGTTTACAGCAATGTGAACCGATTTTTTTTGGGCGCAACCCAGCCTCCGTAAACTCCGGCTGCGTCGGGCTATCCGCTAGAAGTCCTCGTCTCGTCCAAAAAGACGAGACTGCGGGCTTTCCGCTATTATCCCTTGCGCGCTTCAACGAGAAAATCGATAACTCAAAACATCAATTCCAAAATTCATCTTAAAGCTGTAACTTTATAATCATCCTTCCGACATATTTAAAAATTCATTGTACGCAAAACAAATTTTTTATATAATTTGAATCATTAAGAAAATTTCAGCCTAAATCTTAATGAAACTTAATTTCTTAATTGTTTAAAAAAGATTAACTAAAAACTTAAAATATAGAAAACATGCAAGCACACGAAATAGATTACCACATATATGGCGAGGAAATGCAATATGTAGAAATAGAATTGGATCCACAGGAAATCGTAATTGCCGAAACCGGAAGTTTTATGATGATGGACAACAACATCCAAATGGAAACCATTTTTGGAGATGGATCAGAACAACAATCCGGATTATTTGGCAAACTGTTGAATGCCGGAAAAAGAGTTCTTACAGGCGAAAGTCTTTTTATGACAGCGTTCATCAACCAAAATAACACCAAAAGCAAAGTTTCATTTGCAGCTCCCTATCCGGGAAAAATAATTCCGATAGACTTGACCCAATTTGGTGGTAAATTCATTTGCCAAAAAGATTCCTTTCTTTGTGCAGCCAAAGGCGTTTCTATTGGAATTGAATTCTCTAAAAAACTGGGACGCGGACTTTTTGGCGGAGAAGGTTTCATCATGCAAAAAATCGAAGGAGACGGAATGGCGTTTGTACATACCGGAGGAACATTGGCCAAAAAAGAATTAGCCGCAGGCGAAATTCTAAAAGTAGATACAGGTTGTATCGTTGGTTTTACAAAAGACGTTGATTACGACATTGAGTTTATTGGCGGCATAAAGAATTCCATTTTTGGTGGCGAAGGTTTATTTTACGCAACGCTTCGAGGTCCGGGAACGGTTTACGTACAATCCTTGCCTTTCAGCCGACTAGCTGATCGAATCATAGCTTCTGCTCCAAAATCAGGAGGAAGCAATCGTGACGAGGGCAGTTTATTAGGAGGATTAGGAAGTCTTCTTGATGGCGAAAGACGATTCTAAATTTTATAAGCGGCTTTCAAAAATGGGAACCGTTTTTTTAACCATATGAGTCATTTAAGCAAATAGAAGTAGTGTTTAAATGACTAACATAGTTGAAAAACACTTTTTGTTTAATAATTCTGTTAAAATATTTTTTCAATTTTTATTCGTGTTTTTTAGTCTAATTCGCCACAACAATTCTAAAAACTTATATGACTTATCTGTTTAAAAAAAATTAAAGTCCTAATTTTGCAGTCGCTCAAAACAAAACTAAAAAAGTGAAACAAATTCTCTTTAAAAACACCAACATTTCCTACTCCGATACCGGGAAAGGCACCGCTATTGTTTTGCTACATGGTTTTCTGGAAAACAAAACGATGTGGGAATTTTACATTCCGGAGTTGGCCAAAAAAAATCGGGTGATTACTATCGATTTATTAGGTCATGGCGAAACAGAATGTTTAGGATATGTGCAAACGATGGAGGAAAATGCCGATGCTGTTCACGAAGTTTTATCCGCATTGCGAATTCGTAAGGCCATTTTTGTTGGTCATTCTATGGGAGGTTACGTCGCTTTGGCTTTCGCAGAATTGTATCCTGAAAAGGTAAAAGGATTGGTTTTATTGAATTCAACGGCAAAAGCCGATAGCGAAGAACGAAAAATAAATCGCGATCGCGCTATTAAAGCGGTGAAGAAATCTTTTATAAATTTTGTGTCACTTTCAATCGCTAACTTATTTAGCGAAAATAACAGGGAAAGACTTTCATCAGAAATAGAAAGTGTAAAAATCAAAGCTTTAAAAACACCACTTCAAGGAATTGTAGCTTCATTAGAAGGAATGAAAATCAGAAAAGACCGAGAAGTTTTATTGCACCTTACGCCCTATCCTAAACTGTTAATTTTAGGAGAAAAAGATCCTGTTTTAAATTACGTAGAAACCAAAGAACAAATAGAAAACACCGAAGTGAAACTCGTTACTTTTCCCGATGGACACATGAGCCACATTGAGAACCAAGACCAATTATTAAAAACGTTTTTATTATTTTTTAAAAGCATTTAAATTATTTTCTCTTCAAAAGGAATAGTTACATCTAAAATCTCATTCAACAAAACGACTATTTGTTCCAAATAATTGGATAAAACTTCCTCGTTGATAATTGAATTCATTTCTTTTTCTTCTTTAAAAGCAAAAGGTAGAAATCCGCCTTTTAAATTCTTAAAGGAAATAATCCCCGCTTCTATTGGTTTCCCTTTCGCCTCCTGCTCATACATATAAGCATAGGCCAAAACCTGAATGATTTTGTCATTTTTAATATCTTCGGTTAATCCTTTCCAGGATTTTAAAGTGACGCTTGCTTTTTCTACTTTTCCCGTTTTATAATCAATGATTCGAATCGTTCCGTTGCGTTCTTCGATTCTGTCTACATTTCCTTTTATCAATACCGGAAAAGGCAAGCTAGGGTGATTTAATGATCTCTCGAAAGTTTTTTCTAAAGCCAAGATTTTAATAGCATCGCCATTTTTAATACTTTCCAGCTCCACTTTTAGGAAATTTGAAACATTGCGCTTGGCAACTTCAAAAGCCAAAAGATTGCGTCCTTTTTTTATTTCACCTTCTTTGTAAACCAACTTGAATTGTTTCAAGACTTCAGCATCAATTTGCTTGAAACAGTTTAAAATACCACTTTCTGAAATAAATCTACCAATGAATGGTTCGTACAAAACTTTCAAAGTTTCATGTATAATGGTTCCCAGCGTATTCAAAGCAATATTCTCCTCCACTTCTTCGACTTCACTGATGCGCAAAATCTTTTGGAAATAAAACTGAATCGGATTCCTGATATAACTCGTCAATGCCGAAGGAGAAAATCCTTTTTCTGCAATTTCCTTCAATCGCAACATCACACTTTCCGACTTTGGAATTACCATTGGTTGATAAGCTGTTTCAGGCAAAACAGCATTGTAAATCTCGTGCGTAAGTGTATGATTCTTTTGCTTTTCGACTTCCAGTTGGGTGATAAATCGACTTTTTTCACCTGCATCCAATCCTTCACTTTCGGTGTTATAAAGCAAATAAATGGTTTTGGCCCTTTGCAACAAGTGATAAAAATGATACGTATAAATGGCATCTTTCTCTTTGAAAGTGGGCAAACCCAGTTCGCGCTTCACATCATACGGAATAAACGAATTCTGGGATTTCCCTGCAGGAAATTTACCTTCATTCATTGAAGTAACGATTACAGTGTCAAAATCCAATACACGACTTTCCAATACACCCATAATTTGCAAACCATTCAACGGTTCTCCTTCAAAAGAAACGGCAGCTAAATCAATTACTTGTTTGTAAATGGCGTAAAGCGTTTCTATTTTATCGATGTGTTTGTGTTGAGAGTAATAATTAATCAGTTTGTTAATTATTTTAAAAATAGCAAAGACAAAAGCTTTGGTTATTTTCTCCTCCTCATTATCATTACTTAGGTTATTTTTAATTACTTGCAGCAACTTAGAAATAGATTCTAAAACCGCAATCGAACCATTTTCCCATCTTTTAAATAATAATAAAAATAAATCACTTGCATCTGAATGAAGTTCAAGGAGCTTTTTATGAGTTATAAAAGTGTAATTATTTTTATTAATTGTGTTGACTAATGCACTGGTCTTCGCGTGAGGCTCCACTAAAGGATGCGTTAAAATGTCGAGTACATCTTTATAATACAAAACATAATCTTTGGCATTTCTGGACAATGCATTCGTATGCATTTTGAACAATTTGGCTATCAAAATCTGAGCTGGATTATTTTTACTCGAATAGCCCATAGTTATGTTCAATGCTCCGACACTTGATGGCAAAGAATACAAAAGCGGAACCAATAAATTTTCCTCTCCCAGAACAACCGCTACTTTATCTAATGAAGCATCAGTCCCGAGGCTTCGGGATTCATTGATAATATTTTCTATTATACTTCCGGTAATTTTAGCTTGACCAATAGATTTTGGCGTGCCTATAACATGAATGTTTTTTGTTTGCGCAAAATCATCTACAATCCATTCGAAAGGATTGGATTTATAATGTTTCCAACTTTCTTTGAAACGCCTTACAAACAATCCTGCATCGTGATATGGATCATTGAGAAAGGTTTGATCTACATCCCAATATATCTTGGCGCAGTCAGAAGCGATTAAATGTTGTATAATTTTCTCTTCAGCGGCATTCAGCGCATTGAAGCCAGCAAAAATATATTGTTTATCCGCAATTGAATTAGAAAAATGACTTAAATTATTTACTGCCTCGCGATAAATTAAACCTTGATACCCAATTCTTTTATTTAATAAATGTATATAAAGTGAATTGTAATAATTGGGCAATAATTTCCAAAAATCAATATATTTCTCCAGTAATGCAGTTTTATTTTCAACTTCAATTCCCCATTTTTTTATGTCTTCAATGTCTTTCAGATAAGACAAAACATAAGAAGGATCTAATAAATACCGATCAATTTCATTAAAATCCTGCAACAATGTTTTTGCCCAATTAGCAAAAAGTTCAAATGACTGTTGGTTTGATTTTTCAGTAATAGACAAATAAACTTCATAAAATTCAAATAATAATTCGATTGGATCTATGGAACGTATATTAGAAATATCCTGAATAAAATCTTCAATACTAATAATTTCAGGCGAAAGGATATTCGTTGATACTTTATTCTTTAAAGCTTCTATCAAAAATATTTTGGCTCGTTTGTTTGGCAAAACAACTATTACATTGGATAACTCATTTGAATAATTTTCAATTAAAACGGCAGCAATTTTATCTAAAAAAGAGGTATTTGTCATTTTATAAAAATAAAAAAAACGCCCCGATAAATCGAGGCGTTTTGCATAAATATTTTAGAAAAATTTATTCTTTGATTAAAGAAATTTCAGTTCTTCTGTTCATTGCTTTACCTTTTGCAGTTTTATTAGTTGCAATTGGTTTAGTTTCACCAAAACCTGAATGTTTTAATCTGTCAGCAGCGATTCCGTTTTCAATTAAATAATTTTCAACTGCGTGAGCTCTATTTTCAGATAATGTTTGGTTCATTTCATTAGAACCATCGCTATCAGTATGACCTTCAATCAAGAATCTTGAATAAGGATATTCTTTTAAGATTGCAGTAATTGATTGTAAAGTTGGGAAAGTTTGTTTTTTGAAAGTAGATTTTCCAGAATCAAACAAGATTGTTCTACTGTACTCATTTAATTTCATCATAACTTCTTCAGAAACTTCAGGACAACCTTGATTAGCAACAGTACCTTTTACATCGATACATTTGTCATCTTTGTCTAAAACACCATCTCCGTCAGTATCTGGCCAAGGACAACCTGCGTTTTCTTTAGGACCTGCAACTGTAGGACATTTGTCATCTTTGTCTGCAACACCATCTCCATCAGCATCTGGACAACCATTCAATGCAGCTAAACCAGCAACTTCTGGACAAGCATCATCTTTATCAGCTATACCATCTCCATCAGTATCAGGACAACCTTTCAATGCAGCTAAACCAGCAACTTCTGGACAAGCATCTTCGCTATCTTGAATACCATCTCCATCAGTGTCAGGACATCCGTTAAATTGTTTTAAACCAGCAACTTCAGGACAAGCATCGTCTTTGTCATAAATTCCATCACCATCTGTATCTTTACCACCAAATTTGAAAATAAGACCAGCTGAATGTTGAAAATGTGATGGAGCATCTGGAACACCAGCTGCATCTTCTCTATCACCAAAAGATTTTTTATATTTTGTAGCAAGTTCTAAACCAACATTTTCAGTAAACCAAAAAGTTAATCCAGCACCTGGATTTAAAGTTCCGTAACTGCTATCACCAAAAAATGTATAACCTCCACCAACAGATAAAGACGGATCAATCACTTTGGAATTGATCAAGTTCATCATGCTGTATCTGATAGTTGCATCAATACCATAATACATTAAGTCTCCTACTTTAGATACAACGTACCCACGAGAATCATGACCAACTGCAGTTGGTGCAAATCTCACATATTTATCAATTTTGTTTACAGAACCAGAAAGACCAAAAGAGAAATTATCTCCTACGAATTTAGACACACTAAGATAAGATACTGAAGGAAGAATGTTCCAATTGTCTTTTGCAGCGAATGGTTGAGAAAAATGACGATCTGCCCAATTTTTTCCACCACCAGCACTCGTTCTGGTGTCAACAGCATTAACTCCAAAAGAGATTGCCCATGGGTTGTTACTGTCTTGTGCGTGAGAACTTAATCCCATCACCATCATCACAGCAAATAAAAGTTTGTTAAGATGTTTCATACTTATTTTTTTTAATTAAAAATTTAGTTAATTACAAACAAAAGTAGTGCGTAATTTTATAAATACAAAATGAAATGTTAAAAAAAACCTACAAATGCGAGCAAAAGTGGAAATTATATAACTTCAGGTCAAAATTATATAACTTTTAGCATCGTACCCACTTCAATAAAGGCGGTTATTGCTTTATCTAAATGAGCCGTAGTATGAGCCGCTGATAGTTGAACTCTAATTCTCGCTTTATCCTTTGGAACTACCGGAAAAAAGAAGCCAATTACGTAAATTCCCTTTTTTAATAGCTCATTTGCCATATTCTGAGATAATTTAGCATCATATAACATCACTGGAACGATAGCTGAATCGCCATCAATGACATCAAAACCTGCTTTTTTCATTCCTTCCTTGAAATAATTCGTATTCCATTCTAATTTATCACGTAATACAGTATCTCTCTCTAATATTTCAAAAACTTTTATGGAAGCTCCAACAATTGCTGGCGCCAAAGAATTCGAGAACAAATAAGGTCTAGATCGTTGACGTAATATTTCAATGATTTCTTTTTTGGCTGTTGTGTAACCGCCCATAGCTCCACCAAGCGCTTTTCCTAATGTACCGGTAATAATATCCACACGTCCCATTACTCCTTTCGCTTCTAGTGTCCCTTTTCCAGTTGCTCCTATAAATCCAGCTGCATGGCATTCGTCAACCATAACCATGGCATCATACTTATCAGCTAAATCGCAAATCTTATCTAATGGCGCTACTACTCCGTCCATAGAGAAAACACCGTCTGTAACAATTAATTTGAAACGAGTTCCAGCCTCTATAGCTTTAACCAGCTGTTGTTCCAAATCTTCCATATTGCTGTTTTCATAGCGATAGCGTGCCGCTTTACATAAACGAACCCCATCGATAATAGAAGCATGATTTAAACTATCAGAAATAATGCAGTCTTGGTCTCCTAATAAAGGCTCAAAAACACCCCCGTTAGCATCAAAAGCTGCAGCATAAAGAATTGTGTCTTCGGTTCCGTAAAATTCAGATATCTTTTTTTCCAATGTCTTGTGAATATCCTGAGTTCCACAAATAAAACGCACGGATGACATTCCGAAACCATGCGTATCCAAAGCATCTTTCGCCGCCTGAATAACCTCAGGATGTGATGACAAACCCAGATAATTGTTGGAACAAAAATTTAAAACTGTCTCTCCAGTAGAAATCGTGATTTCAGCTCCTTGCGGAGAAGTAATAATTCTTTCAGTTTTAAAAATTCCGTTATCTACAATCGTTTGAAGTTCTGACTGCAGGTGTTGTTGTATTTTTCCGTACATGATATTGTTACAGTTTAAGATTTAAAGCTCTTAACCTAAAGGCATAAAAGCTCAAAGTTTATAATTTAGATTACAAATGTACTACATCGATTGCTGAACCTATATACACAAGTGCTTTTTTTACCACTTTATACCCCATTAATTCAATTGCCTGTTGATAATTTTCCAATTGTAATTGGTATTTTGAATTGTGAGTTCCTGTTTTATAATCCAACAAAAACACCTCTTTATTTTTGTTTATCGCCATTCGGTCAGGCTTAATGGTTTTCCCTTGCTTTTGGATTATGGTTTGTTCGTTTAAAATTTCATTTTCCTCGGAAAAATAAATTGAAAGTTCACTATGATTAACAATTTCCTGAATACTATTATAAACCGTTTCTTTTTGTCCAAAAGTGATTAATCCACTCTCGATAGATTTTGTAATCGCTAAATCAACATCAGCTTTTGTTTTCACAAAAGACAAAATTTCATGAACCAAATTTCCATACTCTATGGCTTCCTGCTGGTGCGTTCCCCACATAAGAGCTTCGCGTTGTGCAATTTTTATGTTTTTGGGGTTGAGAATTTCTGTCACCAAAGGAATCGTTTTAGAAGTGTCAACATGCTTTTTTTTATCAGATAATTTGTTTGAATTTCCAAATTCATACTCCAATTTACTTTCGTCAAATTCGCCTTTGCTTATCAAATAATTTATGAAAAAAGCACACATGTTATTTTTTGGAATTTCTCCTTTTCGTGACAAATTCATATTGGAAATGACATATAATTGTTCTTCGGCACGAGTTAATGCCACATACAAAACATTGATATTATCCAATAATTCTTCTTGCTTTTTTTGGTTATAAACCAATGATGCTTCTTCGCCAAATCCTTCCACTGCACTACTATTATCAATTAAAACTTTAGGCAAACCTATAGTTTCCTCTTCGGCGTTGAGCCATAGTTTATCTTTAGGTTTCCTATTGTAATCTTCCTCCGCAAAAGGAAATATAACCACCGGAAATTCCAAACCTTTCGATTTGTGAATGGTCATAATCCGAACTGCATTATTCCCTTCTGGCGAAGGAATGCTAAATTTCTCCGCATTTTTGTCCCAGAAATTAAGAAAGTCCGAAATACCTGCTTGGTTACGGATGTCTCGTTCCAAAACAATATCCAGAAAATATTGGACGTAGGCATTCCCCTCCCCAACCCTCCCCGAAGGGGAGGGAGACGAAACCGAAGATTCGTTTTTTAGAAAAATTTCTTGCAGAATTAATTCTTCTTTTATTTTTTCTAACACAATTGAAACACTGTCAATTACTTCCTCATTGGTAAACCGAATTACTTTAAATCCAAATTTAGTTAAAGTCTCTGTTCTATTTTTGTCTAATTGAATTTGTTCTTCGGTAAAATGATAATCACCATCCACTTCAACAACCAGTTTTTTTGACAAACAAACAAAATCAATAATAAAATCATCTATCAAATGTTGCTGTCTAAATTTACTTTCTAAAGATTGAGACTTAAGCTCCATCCATAATATTTTTTCTGCATGTGTTGGCTCTTTTCTCATCTCTTTCGCTTTTTCAATTAAAAGATGAGAATAATTTCCACCCGTCATATATCCTAATTTACCCACACGGTTTTCCGTTTTGGCTCCCTCTCCTTTGGAGAGGGCTGGGGAGAGGAATTTACTTATTATAGTTTCGACAGACTCATACAGCGATTTTTTTCTAATATTTTGGAACGAAAGTGAGATATCAAAACTCATCAGCCAATTTTCGAAATCAACTTCCTGTTTATGTTCCATTCCTTGAGCAATGAAATCATGAACTGGCATTTTATCCTGAATATGCTCTCCAACATAATGCAAGAAATAAGCCTTCGCTTCCAAATCGGCGTTGTTTTTTAGGTATTTTAATAAATGAATAATCAAACGGACTTCAGTAGCGTTTTGTATCATCAAAGTTTCGGATGACAAAAGCGGAATTTTTTGCTCTGTCAAATAATTGGCGATGGCAATTCCCTGACTTCGTTTTCTGGTCAGAATCACAATATCTTTGTATTCAAAACCTTCCAGAATTACTTTTTGAATTGTATTTAAAGTCGCTAAAACAAATAATTCTGTTTTATCCAAGGATTCTTCCTCATCTTCTGAAGTTTCCACTTTTGGGATAAAAGAAATATTTACATAGCCACCCGTTTTATCATTTGTCTTTTGGTGACTGTGATTTTCGTATAAGTCTTTATAATCTAAATGTTCGAATTCATTCGATACCAATTGAAAGAAATCATTGTTGAATTCAATTACCTGAGAATAACTCCTGTAATTTTTATCTAAATGTTCCAGCACTTTCTCTGGATTATTGAATGGATTTTGGTCTTTACTCAAGTCGATAAATTGTTCCGCTTTTCCGCCACGCCATCTGTATATAGATTGTTTTGGATCACCTACAATCATCAAAGTTCCTTTTTCGCCATCAATTTCACTGGAAGTGGCGTTCTCAATAAGCGGAATTAAATTCTGCCATTGCATTTCGGACGTATCCTGGAATTCGTCAATAAAAAAATGACGGTAGCGCTCTCCCAATCTTTCGTATATAAAAGGGGCCGGCTGGTTTTGAATTTCCCTATGAATTATCGCATTAAATTCCGAAATAGAAAGCACGTTTTGTTCGCTTTGAATTTTCGCTAATTCGTTACTAACGGTATTCAACAATGATAATGGTGTAATATTTTTTAGAAAAGCTTTATAGAAATCTCTTCTTTCGAAAGTTTTATAAATCCTGTCCAAAATCTGCAATAATTCCGGGATTATGTTTTCAATAATCGCGCGGTCTTTGGCAGTTTTATTGATTTTTATATCATCAAATTCATGATAGGTTTTGTTTTTTGGATTGAATTTCCCTTCTTGAATACTCAACAAATGTTTTGGAAAATGCCCTGCAGAAAATGATTTAGTATCAATTCCATTTTTTTCGATTAGCAATAATGCTTCTTCGGCAAAAACTACCGTTTCTGTTTCTAAAACTTTGCAGGCTTCGGCTAGTTTCTTCTTTATTTCAACAAATTCAGCGATGGATTTGTCTTGAAAATGCGTGATTTCATTTCGGTTATTTTCGTTTAAAACCAAACGACCGGTATCGAGAATTTCACGGGAAATATCCCAAGATTTATCATCGTCAGTTTTTTCCATCGTAAAATCGATGAGCAATTTCGTCAATGTTTCATCTTCACCAGCTTGCGCGATTATGGCATCAACGGCTTCAATCAATAAATTTTCAGTATCTAAAGTGACTTCAAAAGTCATAGGTAAACCCAAATCGTGTGCAAAAGCCCGAATCACTTTATGCGTAAATTTGTCAATCGTAGAAATATCAAAAGCAGCATAATTATGAATAATATGCTTGATTATTTGTTTTGATTTCGTTTTGATTTCAATGATAGAAAGTTCCGTATCTATGGACAAATCCTGCATTAAATCTTGTGCTTTCCCGCTTGGTTCTTCTTTAGCAAATTCGGATAAACTGCCTACAATTCTGCTTTTCATTTCGTGCACCGCTTTGTTGGTAAACGTAATGGCGAGAATGTTACGATAGGCATCATTTTTCTTGGCAACAAGAATAATTTTTAAATATTCTTTGACCAAAGCGTACGTTTTTCCGGAACCAGCCGAAGCGTCATAAATGGAGAAGGAAGGTCTCCCCTCCCCAACCCTCCCCGAAGGAGAGGGAGCCGAAACTGGATTTATTTTATGTTCCAAATTGATGTTGTTTATTCATTACGATTTCTGATTTAGAATTAGCGTGCTAATTTCCCAAATCCCCTAGCCCTGATGGAAACGGCATCCTTTCTTGCCGGTGTTCGGCAGGAAAGATATAGTGAACAGCAGGAAATAGCTCCTAAAAATACAACTATTCCTAGGTTGTTTTTAAAAATTGTCCCGAAACTTCGGGATAAAACTTAAAAGTAGTATTTTTGCAGCATGGAAACAAATAGACAGAAAAAAATAGGTGGGGTTATCCAAAAAGATTTGGTTGATATTCTGCAAGGTGAAGTGAGAAAAAACGGATTGGCTAATTTAATCATTTCGGTATCCAAGGTTACTGTAACTACAGATTTATCAGTAGCTACAGTGCATTTAAGCGTTTTCCCTCAGGACAAAGCAAAAGAGATTTTAGAGGCGGTTAAGTCCAATGCTAAAACAATAAAACATGATTTATCACAACGTGTTCGTTTGCAATTAAGAAAAGTCCCAAATTTGGTTTTCTTTATTGATGACTCTTTGGATTACATTGAAAAAATTGACAATGCCTTAGCGAACAGAGATAATCCTATAGAAAACAGAGATCTTTTGGACAAACGTAGATTTCAGTAAAATTTGAATTTCCCTCTTTACATAGCCAAACGCTACATTCTTAGCAACAGTAAAAACAACGCTATCAATATTATCAATCGCATTGCCAGCATGGGAATTATTGTTGGTGCAATGGCGTTATTTGTAGTTTTGTCTGTTTTTAGCGGACTGAAAGTTTTTAGTCTTTCGTTTACGAATGACATTGATCCCGATCTAAAAATAAACAGCACTTTAGGGAAATCATTCTTTATTTCTCCTGATCAGGAAAGCCAAATCAAGAAAATTGACGGTGTTGCTTCGTATACCAAAATAATTGAGGAACGGGTCTTATTTACTTTTGACGGGAAACAAGAAGTTACATATCTTAAAGGTGTTGATGCTAATTTCAGCAAAGTTAACGCTATCGAAAAAAAGCTTTTCAATGGCCAATGGTTGAAACCGGATACATATCAAGTGGTGGTTGGTTATGGAGTTGCCCAAAAATTTTCAATGGGTTTAATTGATTTTAATAATCAATTGGAAGTGATGGTGCCAAAGGCTGGTAAAGGCAACATTGAAAATGAAGAACAAGCTTTTAATAAAACTGATATCATTCCGGTTGGGATTTATGCCATTAGCGAAGATTTAGATTCGAAATATATTTTTGCTGATTTAGGTTTAGCGCAGGAACTATTGGAATACAAAACCAATCAGGTTTCCGGAATTGAAATAAAAGTTAAACCTGGTGCTGATGAAAGTTCCATCATCAGCAAACTTCAAACCATTTTCAACAATAAAATTACCATCAAAAATAGGGCACAGCTTAACGAATCTTTATATAAAATGTTGAATACCGAGAATATTGCGGTGTATTTAATATTTACTTTGGTAATCGTAGTAGCACTTTTCAACTTGATTGGCGCTTTGATTATGATGATTTTAGATAAAAAAGGAAACCTAAAAACCCTTTTTAATTTGGGAACTGAAATCAAGGATTTAAGAAAAATATTCTTGCTTCAAGGTACTTTACTGAGTATTTTTGGAGGAATTATCGGCTTGGTTTTAGGAATTATAATTGTGTTACTGCAACAACAATTTGAACTTATTATGATTACTCCTACACTGGCTTATCCAGTGATTTTCTCTCTCGAAAATGTACTGATTGTCATGGGAACGATTGTCACACTTGGCTTTATTGCTTCCTTAATTGCAAGTAGTCGCGTGAGTAAGAAGTTGTTGGAGTAATTTTATTAATTAAAAAAAATATTTACATTTACTTTTTTAAAATCTAAACGCTATGATAGTTTCTGTCTAGTCCTTCTTTATTTTTAAAATAATTAGGACCCCTTTATTTACTTCTAAGTTCAGCTAATAAGTTTGGACTAATCTTCTCATTAATCCTAATTTATCATGACAGAAACAACATTAGAAAAAAACTTATTTTCTCGAATTTTCACAACATTAAAACAAGCTATTAAAGGAGATGAATCTTTTGATTACACTTCTGGAAGCATCAAAAAAGGAGTAATTCTTCTTGCCATTCCGATGGTATTGGAAATGCTTATGGAATCAGTTTTCGCGCTTGTCGATTTATATTTTGTTGGTCATTTAGAACAAAGCAGTTACGCCATTCAAGCGGTTGGCTTGACCGAATCAGTAATCACGATTGTTTATTCTCTTGCTATCGGAATTAGTATGGCCGCTACTGCGGTTGTTGCTCGTCGAATTGGCGAAAAAGATCCTGTCGCTGCTGCAAAAGCTGGAATGCAAGCCATCATAATAGCATTTGTCATCAATACAATAATCAGCATCTTTGGTTTTATTTACGCCAAAGATATATTGTTATTTATGGGAGCTTCCGTTGAAGCAGTTGAATATGGAGTTAACTTCACTCGAATTATGATGGGCGGAAGTTTGTGTATCATGCTTCTGTTTCTTATTAACGGAATATTTCGTGGCGCGGGAAATGCTGCCATTGCCATGAAAAGTCTTTGGTTGGCTAATATTTGTAACATTATTTTATGTCCTATATTAATTAATGGACTTGGACCCATTCCCGCTTTTGGATTAATGGGTGCTGCAATGGCAACAACTATTGGAAGAAGTATTGGTGTTTTATACCAATTGTATCATTTATTTAATGGTCGAGGAACTCTAAAAATTATTCCTGCTTATTTTATTCCAGATTTGGAACAGATTAAAGCATTGTTAAAAATAGCTGCCCCTGGAGTATTACAGTTTGTAATTGCTTCCTGCAGTTGGATTTTTCTGGCTCAATTAGTCGCCACAACCGGCGGAGATCATGGTTCTGCAGGATATCAAACGGCATTACGCATCATGATGTTTTTTATTCTGCCTGCTTGGGGATTAAGTAATGCCGCCGCGACTTTAGTAGGTCAAAACTTAGGCGCTAAAAAAATTGAACGTGCCGAAAAATCAGTTTTTACCACGGCAAAATACAATGTAATTTTTATGGCGATTATTACGGTTATTACATTGATTTTTTCCCGTTCTCTGATTTCATTTTTCACTAACGACCTGATTATTCAAAAGATTGCCGTTGAAGCATTACAGACAATGTGTTTGGGATATGTTTTTTACGGAATAGGGATGGTGTTAATTAATACATTCAATGGTGCCGGTGATACCTGGACTCCTACAATGATTAATTTTTTCGGATTCTGGTTATTCCAAATTCCGTTGGCTTATTTATTGTCCAAATATTATAAAATGGGCCCAACAGGTGTTTTTATGGCGATTCCTATAGCCGAAACCGCAATTACTTTGGCAAGTATTGTTCTCTACAAAAGAGGAAAATGGAAACATATAAAAGTATAATACAAAAGGCTTAACAAATTTGTTAAGCCTTTTGTGTTTTAACCCAAATTCCGCATTAGAAATCTACTACAACTAAATTCTTCTTCAAAACCAAGAACTTACTCCCATTTTTAAATTCAAAATACAAATGTATTCCTTCTTCAAAAATAGTCCGTGAGCTCTCGCTTTTATTGAATAATTTAGTTTCGCAACGAAGTCTAATCCGGAATGTGGGTTTAAACAACCTCGTAGCCGGCATACACATCTTCGATTTCATTCAAAGCGGCGAACAACTCTTCAGGATGATCTAACGTAACTAATTGTTGTTTATGTGGTTTAAAAGAGTGAATTCCTTTGAAATAATTAGTGTAATGCGGACGCGTTTCTACAATTCCAAGACGCTCACCTTTCCATTCCATTGCCCATGTTAAATGATTTCGAACCGCTTCAACCCTATCAATCACAGTAGGTTTTGCCAGATGTTCCCCAGTTTTGAAGTAATGTTTGATTTCGTCGAAAATCCAAGGATAACCAATCGCAGCACGACCAATCATAATTCCGTCGATGCCATATTCATTTTTATATTGTAATGCTTTTTCCGGAGAATCAATGTCGCCATTACCAAAAATAGGCATTGTAATTCTGGGATTATTTTTTACTCGGGCAATGTGTGACCAGTCGGAATGACCTTTATACATTTGGGCTCGAGTTCTGGCGTGAATGCTCAAAGCGGCAACACCAATGTCTTGTAAACGCTCTGCAACCTCATCAATATTTATCGAATTATCGTCCCAACCCAAGCGCGTTTTTACTGTCACTGGCAAATGGGTACTATCAATTACTGCTTTTGTCAAGCGAATCATTAAATCTACATCTTTTAAAACTCCGGCTCCAGCACCTTTACAAACCACTTTTTTGACAGGGCAACCAAAGTTAATGTCAATGATATCCGGGTTTACTGCTGAAACAATTTTGGAGGACATTGCCATCGCTTCCTCGTCACCGCCAAAAATCTGGATTCCAACTGGGCGTTCGTAATCGAAAATATCTAATTTCATTCGGCTTTTGATGGCGTCACGGATTAGGCCTTCAGATGAAATAAATTCAGAATACATCATATCAGCACCGTGCATCTTACACAACCTGCGAAAAGGCGGATCGCTCACATCCTCCATAGGTGCGAGAAGTAAAGGGAAATCAGGTAATTCTATGTTGCCAATCTTAATCATCTTCATTTAATTTGGTGCAAAATTACAACATTTAGATGAATAGCAGAAAGTAGTTACCGAAAAGAGTTCTTACTTAACCCATTAGTTTACTAATTCTAGGCTTTGAAGCTATTGATTTTAGCTTATATTTGCAGATTAATTGTCGCTGTTTGGCGATTGCGTGAGATTTGAGATTAAGAGGAGGACAGCCAGTGGCTGTCAGGTAATTTAAAATAAACTGGTATTTGCGTGAGGGATAGCAGTGGAAAGCCCACAGTGAGGCGCAGTCCCGACGCTTCGGGACGGAACTTTGCGAGGACTTGAAACGGATAGCCCGACCCTTGTGGTCACGCCCTGAAACAAATTCAGGGTAAACCTAAATAAATTTGATATAAACGGAAAATGAAACATATTAGGAATTTTTGCATTATTGCACATATTGACCACGGGAAAAGTACGCTTGCTGACCGATTACTTGGCGCAACACAAACCGTTACCGCTCGTGAAGAAAAAGCGCAATTGCTTGATAACATGGACTTGGAGCGCGAACGCGGGATAACCATAAAAAGTCACGCGATTCAGATGGAATACACGTATAAAGGACAAGAATACATCCTGAATTTGATTGACACTCCTGGACACGTGGATTTTTCGTATGAAGTTTCTCGTTCTATTGCGGCTTGTGAAGGCGCACTTTTGATTGTAGATGCAGCGCAAAGTATTCAGGCACAAACGATTTCGAATTTATATTTGGCTTTGGAGAATGACTTGGAAATTATTCCGGTTTTGAACAAAGTGGATTTACCAAGTGCCAATCCTGAGGAAGTAAGTGACGATATTATTGATTTGCTTGGATGTAAATTGGAAGATATTATTCATGCTTCGGGTAAAACTGGTTTTGGAGTAGAAAATATATTGGCAGCGATTATCGAAAAAATCCCGCCTCCATCAGGAAATGTTGATGAGCCATTGCAAGCGTTGATTTTTGACTCACACTACAATCCGTTTAGAGGAATTGAAGTTATTTTTCGTGTAAAAAACGGTCAGATTAAAAAAGGTCAGAAGATAAAATTCATGGCTACCGGAAACGAATATTTTGCGGACGAAATTGGGACTTTAAAATTAAACCAAGTTCCGAAACAAGTAATTTCAGCTGGTGATGTTGGGTATTTGATTTCTGGAATTAAGGAAGCGAAAGAAGTAAAAGTAGGAGATACGTTAACGGATGCAAAAACACCAACAACGAATATTATTAAAGGTTTTGAAGACGTGAAACCAATGGTTTTTGCTGGGATTTATCCTGTAGATACCGAAGATTATGAGGAGTTGAGAAACTCTATGGAAAAACTGCAGTTGAATGACGCTTCGCTGGTTTTTTTACCGGAAAGCTCAGCAGCTTTAGGATTTGGTTTCCGTTGCGGATTCTTAGGAATGTTACACATGGAAATTATCCAGGAACGTTTGGAGAGAGAGTTTAACATGACTGTGATTACTACCGTTCCCAACGTTTCGTATTTGGCTTACACCAAAAAAGACCCTACAACGCCGCTTATAGTAAATAATCCTTCGGACTTGCCGGAGCCATCTCGTTTAGACCATGTTGAAGAACCTTTTATAAAAGCAACAATCATTACCAAATCTGATTATGTTGGAAATGTAATGAGTTTGTGTATCGAAAAAAGGGGCTTGATTACCAACCAAACGTATCTGACTACGGAACGAGTAGAGTTGACTTTCGACATGCCTTTGGCTGAAATTGTATTTGATTTTTACGATCGTTTGAAAACTGTTTCTAAAGGATATGCTTCGTTTGATTATACTCCAATTGGGATGCGAACTTCTAATTTGGTTAAAGTGGATATCTTATTGAACGCTACGATAGTTGATGCTTTATCATCCTTGATGCATGCCGACAACGCATATTCTATTGGTAAAAAAATGTGTGAGAAACTGAAAGAACTAATTCCGCGTCAGCAATTTGATATTCCTGTTCAAGCGGCAATTGGGGTAAAAGTAATTTCTCGTGAAACAATAAAAGCATTGCGTAAAGACGTTACCGCTAAATGTTATGGTGGAGATATTTCCCGTAAACGTAAATTATTAGAAAAACAGAAAAAAGGTAAAAAACGTATGAGATTGGTTGGAAATGTTGAAATTCCACAAGAAGCGTTTATGGCTGTTTTGAAATTGAATGATTAGATTTTTTTTAGAAGAAAGAATAAAGAGAATAGAAAATAGAAAAAACCTGACGATGTAAAAATTGTCAGGTTTTTTTGTTTTTTTTCAATATCGTAGAGACGCACTGCAGTGCGTCTCTACATCGTGCGTCTCTAAAATAAAATGCGCAGCAACAATACATTTATTTATTTTTCAACCATTCAAATAATCGTTTTGCATCTTCCAATTTAAACAATTGGGTTCCCTCATTCATCGTTGCTGCCGAACCGCAAGCGACTCCCCAACGAATGACTTCTTTCAGACTTTTATTTTGCGAAAGCGCCCATACCATTCCTCCCACCATACTGTCGCCGGCACCTACAGTACTTTTTTTGGCAACATTGGGAGCAGGAACAAACTCGTAAACATCCTTTGTAACCAACACGGCACCTTGTGGACCAAGGGAAACGACTACTATTTCTGCGCCGCCTTTCGCTATGATTTGTTTTGCAGCTTCATTTACTTCTTCCAGTTCTAATCGCTCAACACCAATCAGTTTTGCGAGTTCACCAACATTGGGCTTAATCATATAAACACCGACTTCTAACGCTTTTTTTAATGCTTCGCCTGAAGTATCCACAATTAATTTAGCGTTTGATTTTTTTGCGATTTCTGCAATTTTCCGATAAAAATCTGTTGACAAACCTTCATTTAAACTGCCACTGGCTACTAAAAATTTTGGTTTTAAAGCAGCTATGGTTGCTAATATTCTGTTGCTTTCTTCTTCGGAAATTTTTCCACCTGTAAATCCAAATCGGTATTGTGAATTGGTATTATCATCCACGGCAACAAAACTTTCTCTGGTCCAACTCTGAACAGCAACAGCTTCATAAGTAATCGATTCTTTACTAACCAATTCTTCCAGCATTTTACCTGTAGGTCCACCAGAGGTAAAAACCGCTAAAGAAGTTCCTCCTAAACGCGAAATTGCCTTAGATACGTTGATTCCGCCTCCACCAGCATCAAATCGCGGTTCATCGCATCGTATTTTCTGTTCTGGAACCAAGCCTTTAAAGTGGGTACTTTTATCCAAAGCCGAGTTAACTGTAATAGTAACGATATCAAATGATTCCATTGTTTATGAATTTAATAACTTAAAGATGCGAAAAAAATGTCAAAAATTGATGCAATTCGAGGCGAATATTTCTTTGTATATTTGCAACCTCAAAAGAAAGAAAAAAATGATTGAAGATAAAAGCCCACAACGAACAAGTATCGCACAATTAGGAGAATTTGGATTGATTGACCATTTGACAAAAAACTTTGAAATCAATCAACCTTCAACTCTAAAAGGGATTGGCGATGATGCTGCAGTTTTGGATTTCAAAGATAAAAAGGTAGTTATCTCAACTGATTTGCTGATTGAAGGCGTACATTTTGATTTGGCTTATATGCCGTTAAAACATTTAGGTTACAAGGCAGTCGTAGTTAACATCTCTGACATTTGTGCGATGAATGCTAAAGCAACACAAATCACCGTTTCTGTTGCAGTATCCAATCGTTTCCCTTTAGAAGCTTTAGACGAATTATTTGCAGGAATTACACATGCGGCCAACGAATACAAAGTAGACGTTATTGGCGGAGATACCACCTCATCACAAAAAGGATTAATAATTAGTATCACAGCTATTGGCGAAGCAGATGAAGAGGAGATTGTTTATAGAAATGGTGCAAAACAAACTGATTTATTAGTCGTAACAGGTGATCTTGGCGCTGCCTATATGGGTTTACAAGTTTTGGAACGCGAGAAACAAGTGTTTCAGGTGAATCCAAATTCACAACCTGATTTAGATGCCTATACGTATCTTATCGAACGACAATTAAAACCGGAAGCCCGAAAGGATGTGCGTACTTTACTGCATGCTTTAGAAATAAAACCAACTTCAATGATTGACATTTCTGATGGATTGTCATCCGAAATTATGCATTTATGCAAGCAGTCTAAAGTGGGTTGTAATTTATATGAAGATAAATTACCTATCGATCCTCAATTTATAAATGTATGTGAGGAATTCAATATTGACAGCACAACCGTTGCAATAAATGGCGGTGAAGATTACGAATTACTTTTTACTATTGCTATGGAAGACTTTGAAAAAATAAAAGGGAATCCAAATTTTACCATCATTGGACATATGACACAAGAAAGCGAAGGAATTCATTTAGTGACTCGAGCCAATACAAGAATCGCTTTAAAAGCTCGTGGTTGGGATGCGATCAGAGAAGAATAATTTTTTTAATTAAACAAAAAAGATACTTATTCAGTGTCTTTTTTGTTTAATTATTTTAAAAAGCTAAAAAAGCAATCCTCTATTTTTAGCCTCTCGAACTAATTCAATATCGCTGCCTTCTTCCACTTTCAATAATTCTTTCAAGTTTATTTTTCTTCTTTCAATGGCACCTAAAGATATTGGGATATATTGCGGTATTTCATTCAACTTGGTTCCTTTAGATAAATGAAACAAAATTTGTTTATCAAATTGGTCAATTTCTATAGTATCTTCAGACAAGTTCAACATATTCAGAACTGATTCACTATAATAGGTTTTGCCTTTTATAACTTTATCAAAAGCAAAAAGCAATTCATCAAATGTTAAATCATTTTTTATAACCAGACCATTTGGGTTAATTGTCTTGATAATGGTCTTTATTTTCAACAATTCAGTATACATTGTAAGCAAAATAATTTTGCAGTTTGGCATGTATTCAGCAATCAACTTTGCCAAATCCTCTCCGTTATAAATTCCCTTTTCTTCGTAAGGAGGCATACTAATATCTAAAAAAGCAATATCAAAAACCATAGTATCGGGGTTTGTAATAATAGTATATGCTGATTCGCAATCTTTCGCCTGACTAATTAAGAATTCAAAGTCTTTAGGATTATATCTTGTTATCGCATTTTTGTAGCCCTCAATAATAAAAGGGTGATCATCAACTATTAAGATATTATTTTTAGTTATCGTCTTTACATTTGAGGCAATTGTCATTTCTATGTAAGTATTTGTTTATTTTCAAAAGGAACTACAATCGTTATGATTGTTCCATTTCCTTTTTTTGATTGTACATCAGCAGTTCCATTGCATTCTGTGGTTCGGGAATGTATATTTTGCAAACCAATACCCTTTTTTGACTTCTTTGTGTCAAATCCATTACCATCATCACTTATCGTTAAAAATAAGTCTCCATCCCTTTTTTTGAGTTCTACTTTAATAGAATTTGCTTCAGCATACTTGTTAATGTTTTGAAGTGACTCTTGGATAATCCTATATAAATTTATTTTAATGGCATTACTCACTAATTCCCATTTTATAGTTCTGTCAATAATTGCAATTAATTTGGGTTTGAATGTCTTTTTTTGATCTTCCAATAAATTATCTACAATGGCAACGAAGTTATTAATTAATTCTGATTTTTCTCTATTCAAATCATGTGAAATTTCACGAATATCTTGCTCTATGTTTTTCAATTCCGACAGGTAGCTGATCCTCTGTTTAACGGCTGGTTCATCATTTAATTTATTCAAGCCGTCCAGATTCATTCGTACGCCAAACATTCTTCCCAAAACTCCATCATGTAATTCCTGGGCTACCCTTTTTTTCTCTTGTACCCTATTGGTTTCTATGGTGTTTTGTTGCGAAATCATTAGATTATAAATCTCCTCATTTACCTTTTGTTGTTCTTGTTTGAAAAGTAATTCTCTATTTTTTGTTTTTTGGGCTTTGAGAATATATAAAAATAATCCCAAGACAGTTAAAGCACTGAATCCAAATAATAAATTCCTGTTTTTAGTTTCCAAATCAGTGTTCTCGTCTTTTATCTGATCAGTTTCATATTCAATGCGGGAGAATTTATCGCCCATTTTTCGTTCTGCTTTTTGCAAATTTTCATTAACATGAATATATTCTTTGTTGTAAACTGCCGCATTTTTGGGTTCAATAACAGCCAATTGTTTTAACGCCACTAAAATGTATGCAGAAATATCAGTGCTTCGAGCAAGTAACAAAGCTTCTTTAGAATATTGTAATGCCTTAATTGTATCCGTTTTTGAAACGAAATACTCAGATAAATGGATTTTATTGATAAATATTCCAGAATTCAGTTTTAGACTTTCTCTCAGTTTCAACGACTGGTAAAACATTTTCGGAAGCCCCTCATTTTCATTTAGTTTAAATTTAGAATATGCTAAATTATCCAACAACATCGCATAAACGGATGGTTTTTGAATAGCTAGGTTTTTTTGTTCCAATCCTTTTTGAAAATACCTTTTTGCGAGCAAGTAATTTTGCGAACTGAGATAAAGAAATCCGATATTGTTAAACGTAGTAGCTTTCGACTGAAATTCCTTCGGTATTATTTCATCGTTACTGATCACTAAAGCTTTATTATGATATGCAATTGCATTTTCATATTCCCCAAGCTCAGCATATATTACTCCCAGAAGATTATAAGCATCGTATAAAATATTAGTTGTTTGCTTTTCTCCTTTAATTATTCGTAATACATTGAAAATTGCTTTTTCACCCCCTAAATAATCACCCGCTTGATATTGTAAAGTAGCTTTATTTATTAATGTTTTACCCCAATTTAGATTATCGCCCTGGTCTTCATACATATTCGCTGCTTTTTTATAGAACTGGAATGAACTGTCCAAAATTGCCTGTGACTCATAATAATCCCCTAAATAAGTATAGGCTTTTGTCATACTTACAGTATCATTAACACTTTCCGACTTCTTTAAAACAAAATATACCGTTTTATTAAAGTCTTTCCAATTCTTCATGTTATAATATCGATTAGCCACTTTGAACAGATTTACTCGGTTTAGAGAATCATTTTCCTGATTTACAATTATTTCAAATGACTTGCGATTATATTCTTGCCTTTTCTCTAAAACTAAATTGAAATCATTTGCCAATAAAAAATAAGCGGATAGACTGTCTGCCGATGAAGTAACAGGACTGTTTTCTGCCTTTTTTTTGGCACAACCAAAAAAAATAAAAATCAGAAACAATAATAGAAGTATGTAGTATTTATTTTTCAATAGTCGCTAATGAATTTAATCAAAAATACTAAAATAAAACTATTGACATGAAAAAAGGCTATCAAAATTTGATAGCCTAAATATTTTTTAAAAATTTTGTTGAAAAATATTAATCTACTTTCACCTCTTGTTTAACAGAAGTTCCTCCAATGATATTTAAGCTTGTTTTAGTATCTACTTTAGTTTTGTTTGAAGTCTCTGGTGCAGTAAATGAAGTTAATACCATTACTAAAGAGAATAAACCGATTGTTAAGATTGCTTTTTTCATGATTTGGGTTTTTTATGTTTTTAATTGATTTTACGATAGTTACCATTCTTTTAGCAAGAATTTCTCTAGTAAAACTACAATGGCAATCTTAAATTTTCTTACAAAAAAAAGGGTTTATGGTAGAACAAGGTCATCTGAGAGTGAATGACTGTCAAATTAGGGTAAATGACAGTTTTTAAATTTCTAGGTAATTTCCATTGGAGAAATCAGAAATAATCTGGTCTACATTTGCCTTATACGATTTAGAAAAGGGAATTTTGACGGTAGTATTTTTAATATAACACACCGTATTTCCAGTATGAATTCGGGAAATACAATTTCGGTTTACGATATAACTGTTGTGAATTCTAATAAAAGGAAAAGATAGAATTCCTTCAAAATGCTTTAATGTTTTGAATGCAGTAATCATTTCACCATTATTAAGGTGAATGTCTGTAGAATTATTATCCGCTTGAAGATAGCAAATATCTTTGGCATCAATATACCGGTAATCACCATAGGATTTCACACATAACATCAATTGTTTTTCCTCATTTATAGGTTTCTGCTGTATAGTAGAAGTTGGTTTTTCTTCAAGGATAATTGTTTGCTCTTTTGGTATTTGAAACGGAATACAAGATTTATTCAATTTCAAAATTAATTTTACCAAATCAATATTTATCAAAGGTTTCAACAAATAATCTGCCACTTCATATTGTATTGCCTCAAAAGCCAAATCTTTATTGGTCGTTGTGACAATGATTTTAGGGATTACATTCAAGAATCTATACAATTCATTGATAAGAGCCAATGATAAGTTACTGTCTTTATTGATTGGATTAATTTCGAGAAAAATTAAATCCGGCTTAAATTCTAATATGAGATTTAAGCCATCGTTATAATTGTTTGCTTCTGCCACAAAAATAAGCTCCGAAAAACCATCTGCAACGGCTTTCGTATTCAAAAAACTTTCCTGATTATCGTCAATAATAATGTACGAATAATTCATCAATTTTTTTTCCTGATGGGGTTAGGCATTTTATCAGTGGTCCAAAGTAAAATATACTTCAAATTATTAAATTATGTAAGTAGTTTGGATAAACTAATTAAATTAAAAAAGAGTTTTTAACTTCAATATTCTTGTTAACCTTCTAAAAATAAGCATTTAACCATTTTTCAATAGCTCTTGTTAATATGTTTTTAACAAATGTTAATACATTAAGATGAAGTGCAAATAAATCCGATAAAGTACATGAATCATATTTTCAAAAGGCACTCTGGATTAAATTCATTTCGTAAATCATCTCTAAAAAACATTTCGTGGTGTAACAAAAAAACTTTCCGCATAGGAATTACTTAAGGAGAAGACAAAAGTAAATTAATTGACTAACACTTTATCTGAATTAACCAACATTAAATTAAATATGAAAAGCATTGTTTTTTACAAATTTATCCTACTTTTAAACAAAAAACTATTTCTATGAAAAAACTATTTATTGTAATGTGCTTAACTTCTTTTTTATCTGGTTTTAGCCAAGAAAAAGAAACAATCGATTTCAAAAGAAATGAGATTAAAGGAAATGTTCTTTTCTTAGTATTAGGAGCTGGTGAAATTACTTATGAACGATTACTTAACGAAGATTCCGGATTAGGAGTTTCTTTATTTTTTGTTAAGGAGGAAGATTTTGATACCCAATTTAGTTTAACACCGTATTACCGTGCTTATTTTGGCAAAAAAACAGCAGCCGGCTTTTTTGTTGAAGGGTTCGGAATGATTAATTCGGGAAATACTGGAAGTGATTCAGAATACGATTCAGTAAATCAAAACTATTATTTGGTAGAAGGAAAAAATTTCACAGATGTTGCTTTGGGTTTTGGTTTAGGTGCAAAATGGGTACAAAAAAGAGGATTTGTTTTTGAAATAAACGCTGGTATTGGCAGAAATTTATTTAACAGCAATAGCCCTGAAATAGTTGGACGAGGTGGAATAACACTTGGATATAGATTTTAAACAAAAAATGCTTCTCGATCGAGAAGCATTTTTTTATAAATTATAGATAGTTTGATTACATTTTCATCAACCAGTTTTTAATCGAAACTTCATTTTCGATAATTGATTTCAAATCGGAAATTTTTACACGATCCTGTTTCATCGAATCTCTGTGACGAATGGTTACCGTTTGATCTTCTATAGTTTGATGATCAACGGTAATACAAAACGGAGTTCCAAGAGCATCCTGTCTTCTATAACGTCTTCCTACAGCATCTTTTTCATCGTACGCCACATTGAAGTCCCAACGTAAATCATCAACAATTTTATGAGCGATATCTGGTAATCCGTCCTTTTTAACTAATGGTAAAACTGCTGCTTTGGTTGGTGCCAAAACGGATGGTAATTTCAGAACTGTTCTCGTAGAACCATCTTCTAATGTTTCTTCTTTTAATGAAGTTGCAAAAACAGCCAAGAACATTCTATCTAATCCTACTGAAGTTTCCACTACATAAGGAACATAATTCTGATTCAAT
Organism: Flavobacterium xylosi; assembly: GCF_042787345.1. Taxonomy (NCBI): domain Bacteria; kingdom Pseudomonadati; phylum Bacteroidota; class Flavobacteriia; order Flavobacteriales; family Flavobacteriaceae; genus Flavobacterium; species Flavobacterium xylosi. Next base: position 169,126 of record NZ_JBHZPZ010000005.1, read on the forward strand.
TCGGCATCAAAATACTGTAATTTTCTACCGGAGAATTGTTCGTGTGCCTTCAAGTCAAAATCAGTGCGCGAGTGAATCCCTTCTAATTCTTTGAATCCAAAAGGGAAATTAAACTCAATATCAGCTGCTGCATTGGCGTAATGTGCTAGTTTTTCATGATCGTGGAAACGGTAATTTTCTTTTCCAAGTCCTAATGACAAATGCCAATTAAGTCTTGCTGATTTCCAGTGTTCGTACCATTTCATTTCATCGCCTGGACGTACAAAAAATTGCATTTCCATTTGTTCGAACTCCCGCATACGGAAAATAAATTGTCTTGCAACGATTTCATTTCTAAAAGCTTTACCAGTTTGTGCAATCCCAAAAGGAACTTTCATTCTTCCTGATTTTTGTACATTCAGGAAATTCACAAAAATACCCTGAGCTGTTTCCGGACGTAAGTATAAATCCATTGCCGTATCAGCTGATGCTCCTAATTTGGTACCAAACATCAAGTTAAATTGACGCACTTCGGTCCAGTTTCTAGAACCTGTTTCTGGGTCGGCAATTTCCAGTTCTTCGATTAAAGCTTTTACATCTTCAAGATCTTCGTTACCAAGCGAACGAGCCATTCTTTCCAGAATTTCTCTTTCTTTAGCTTTGTATTCAATCACTCGAGCATTTGTAGTTACAAATTCCTGCTCGTTGAAAGCATCACCAAAACGACTTCTTGCTTTTTCGATTTCTTTGATCGCTTTTTGATTCAGCTTTTCGGCATAATCTTCAATCAAAACATCGGCTCTATATCTTCTTTTTGAATCTTTGTTATCAATTAATGGATCGTTGAAAGCATCCACGTGACCTGAAGCTTTCCAAGTCGTTGGGTGCATCAATATTGACGCGTCAAGACCTACGATGTTATCGTTCATTTGAACCATCGCTTTCCACCAATATTCGCGTATGTTCTTTTTTAACTCTACTCCGTTTTGTGCATAATCATAGACTGCACTTAGACCATCGTAAATTTCGCTTGACGGAAAAATAAATCCGTATTCTTTTGCGTGCGAAATTACATTCTTAAATAAATCTTCTTGTTTTGCCATAATACTGCAAAAATATAAAAAGTGAACTAAAAAAAAAGAAAATTGTTAAAGATTGAAGCATTGATTTGTCTATTTTTATAAATAAATCCCTGATTATATGTTTGAAAGCATTATAAACCTCTTTTTTCCAAAAGTCTGTTCCGGTTGCAGCTCTTTTTTGTTATCTAATGAAAATGTGATTTGTACCGTTTGCCGACACGATATTCCGTTGACGAATCATCACTTGAATCCGGAAAATGATGCCTTCAAAAAGTTTTACGGAAGAATTCCTGTAATTCACACTTCGGCTTTGTTTTATTTTCATAAAAAAGGAATTGTACAAGAACTCATCCATAATTTAAAATACAAAGGACATGAGGAAATAGGTGCAATTCTTGGCGAATGGTATGCCGAAGATTTAAAAACAATAGCTCTATTGCAATCCGTAGACGAAATTATTCCGGTTCCATTACATCCAAAAAAATTAAAAGAGAGAGGATACAATCAAGTAACTGCTTTTGGAACTGCTCTTTCTGCTAGTTTAAATTTGGTTTATAATGATTCGCTGTTAATTCGAAATGTGTACTCAAAAACGCAGTCTAAGAAAACCCTTTTGGGAAGAACGGAAGGAATCGAAACTATTTTCGATGTTTCCTTTACCGAAAAAAATCACAATAAACATTTTCTCTTAATTGATGATGTTATCACAACAGGAGCAACATTAGAAGCTTGTTCTCGTGCCATAATGAAAATTCCAGGAGCTAAAATTAGTATCGTTTGCATGGCGATGGCACAATCCTGATAAAAAAATTTCAACCCTAATTTTGTATTAAGATAAAAATAGCATTAAAAAATACAGTCGTTTTTAGCCCTGAGTGAAGTGAAAATCCTTTCTAGTCCTGAACTTGTTTCAGGATCCTGAAACAAGTTCAGGACTAGAAAGATTGCAGCGGAAAGCAGGAAACAGCTCCTGAAAACAATAATGTTACAATAACATCTCCTATTAAAAAGAGCACACTATCAATTAATTTAATGAAATTATAACGAAATAGAATTTCCGATTACAAAGTTAAATGTATAAATTTGAATGAAATATTATTATAAATTAATTTAAACAATCATATTATGGCTTTTGAATTACCACAATTACCTTATGCGTATGACGCATTAGAACCTTACATTGATGCCCGTACGATGGAAATTCATCATACTAAACATCATAACGCTTACATTACTAATGTTAATGCAGCGATTGCCGGAACAGATTTAGAAGGTAAAACTATTGAAAATATCTTGATTAATCTTGACATGAAAAACATGCCAGTTCGTAACAATGGTGGAGGTTTTTACAACCACAATTTGTATTGGACTGTAATGACTCCAAACGGAGGCGGACTTCCAACTGGTGATTTATTGGCTGCCATTGAAGCTGCTTTTGGAACTTTTGAAGAGTTTAAAGCAAAATTTAGCAAAGCAGGAGCTACACAATTTGGTTCTGGTTGGGCATGGTTATGCGTACATAAAGGCGGAAAACTAGATGTATGCGGAACTCCAAATCAAGATAATCCTTTGATGCCTGGCGTAGGCTGTGGCGGAACTCCAATTTTAGGAATGGATGTTTGGGAACATGCGTATTACTTGCATTATCAAAACAGAAGACCTGATTATATTGAAGCATTTTTCAATGTAATCAATTGGACCGAAGTTTCCAGAAGATATGCTTTGGACAAATAAGCCACTAACCCCCAAAGCGGGAATTAGCATAACAGGCCAGAAAAAAAGATTTAATTGTCTTTTTTTCTAGCCTGTTTTTTTGTTGTCACAGAAAATTTGTTTTGTATGGCTGTTTCTTTTCCCCTTTGGGGGTTAGGGGCTTTGACTTTATTCCAATAAAAAAGGTGGAATTGCTTCCACCCTTTTTGCCCCAAATCTACCATAAACTTAACCTACTAATGTTATATGGTGGAGTAAATCTATAGCACTTATATGTTCTAAACAAATAAATTAGATGAATAACTTATAAAAACGTTTAATGGTTGATTTACAATAGTTTATAAGTAAGATCTGACATCTTTTGCTTCGTAAAAATTCATAAATACGCGATTACCACTCGGTATAGGATAGTCTCTGGTAAAACACCAATCCGTTAAATTTCTGGACAAACAATATGCAAATATTCTGCAGTTTGGAATATTATTTTTACTTCGGCATTTATTTCAGGAGAACTCAACTTTTAAGCAATTTTATCTGAAGCTTCCTGCTCTTGAAATAGCTCATATATAGCCGTTACATAATTTAGCTGCTTTTGACTTTATTCCAATAAAAAAGGTGGAATTGCTCCCACCCTTTTTGCCCCAAATCTACCATAAACTTAACCTACTAATGTTATATGGTGGAGTAAATTTATAGTACTTATATGTTGTAAACAAATAAATTAGACGAACAACTAATAAAAACGTTTAACATCTGAATTTCAGACATCTATCAGTAAGCTCTGACATCTTTTCCTTCATAAAAGTTCATAAATGCTCGATTTACCACTCGATTACCACCCGCTGTAGGATAGTCTCCGGTAAAGTACCAATCCCCTAAGTTTTTTGGACAAGCGATATGCAAATCTTCTACAGTTTGGAATATTATTTTTACTTCGGCATTTATTTCAGGAGAACTCAACATTTCGGCGATTTTATCTGAAACTTCCTGTGGTTGAAAAGGCTCATATATTGCTGTAACGTAATTTACTACATCATGGTCTTTATAGTTTTCCTGTGCTTTACATTTTAAATACACCTCATCAACAATATGATATAAGTTTCTTTCTTTAAGTAATTCTAAAGCTGCCTTAAACGCAACTAAACCTTCTAACTTAGCCATGTCAATCCCGTAACAATCAGGATATCTTATTTGTGGCGCCGAGGAAACGATTACTATTCTTTTTGGATTTAAACGATCCATCATTTTAATAATACTCATTTTAAGCGTAGTTCCACGTACAATACTGTCGTCAATAATCACCAAATTATCTGTTGGTTTTATCACCCCATAAGTAACATCATATACGTGAGCCACTAAATCATCACGACTACTGTCTTCTGTGATAAACGTTCTGAGTTTTGCATCTTTAATGGCCACTTTCTCGGTACGGATTTTTACGGAAAGTAATTCTTGTAAAGAATCCTTGGTCAATGTATTCCTGTTTTCAAGAATGTAGTTGTTCTTTCTTTGGTTCAGGAAATCTTGAGCTGCTTCTACCAATCCGTAGAATGAAGTCTCGGCAGTATTAGGAATATAAGAAAAAACGGTGTTGTCTGTGTCTTCGTCAATCGATTTCAAAACAGCTGGCAAAATAAGTTTTCCTAATGTTTTTCTTTCCTGATATATTTCAGCGTCACTTCCTCTGGAAAAATAAATACGTTCAAACGAGCATGCTTTTTTAACCGTTGGCGGAAGGATTTCCTGCATAGAAACCGTTCCATTTTTCTTGATTATTAAGGCATTTCCTGGCTCTATTTCCTGTACTTTTTCAAAAGGCACATTGAATACGGTTTGTATCACCGGTCTTTCAGAAGCCACTACAACAATTTCATCATCTTGATAGAAATAAGCCGGACGTATTCCTGCAGGATCTCTGAATACAAAAGAATCACCATGTCCTAAAAGTCCTGCCATCGCATAACCACCATCTAGATTTTTAGAAGCTCTGGTCAAGATTCTCGCTACATCTAATTTTTCGGCTATTACTGCTGACGCATCTCTTTTAGTTAATCCGTCATTTTTACATTCCTGATATAGATCAGTTACCGCATCATCTAGAAAATGACCGATTTTTTCCATTACAGTAACTGTATCCGCCATTTCTTTTGGATGCTGGCCCAATTCTATTAAACTTTGAAAAAGTTCTTTTACATTAGTCATATTGAAATTACCCGCCAAGATCAGATTTCTGTGCATCCAGTTGTTCTGACGCAAAAATGGATGAACGCTTTCGATACTGTTTTTACCAAATGTTCCATAACGAACATGCCCCAAAAACAATTCGCCGATGTAAGGAATATTTTCTTTTTGAAGAGCGACATCATCCGCATATTCAGGATGAGCGGCCATTTCTTCATTTATTCTGTCATTTATTTGTGCAAAAACATCTTGAATAGGTTGCGCATGATTAGAACGTACTCTACTGATGTAACGTTCTCCCGGCTCCATGTCTAGTTTTATACTTGCAAAACCTGCCCCATCCTGTCCACGATTGTGTTGTTTTTCCATAAGGAGATACATTTTTTGTATTCCGTAGAAAGCAGTTCCGTATTTCTCCTTGTAAAATTCAAGCGGTTTGAGTAGTCTAACTAGTGCTATTCCACATTCGTGTTGTAAAGCGTCGCTCATTGTGTTGTTGTTTGTAGTTTTGTTGTAGTTTTCCTCTCCCATGCCCTCTCCAAAGGAGAGGGAAACGAGGCTTAATTACTTCGTTAATTTATCTTATTAACCAGAAAAACCTCGTTTCCGAGGTTTCAAAACATTATAATTCTATATCAAATTGTGTTAGAGATTTAAATTGTTGCAATCTTGACAACACTTCTTTTTTCTCTAAATCAACCATTCTTTCGGTTCCAAATTTCTCTACACAAAATGAAGCTAAATTCGAACCGTGTATAATTGCATTTTTCATGTTTTCGAATGAAACATTTTCACTCTGTGTAATAAATCCAGCGAATCCTCCTGCAAAAGTATCTCCTGCACCTGTTGGATCAAAAACTTCTTCTAACGGTAAAGCCGGAGCAAAGAACACTTCTTTGTTATGAAACAAAAGCGCACCATGTTCCCCTTTTTTAATAACCACGTATTTTGGTCCCATTCCTTGAATTATTGCAGCCGCTTTCACTAATGAATACTCTCCTGAAAGCTGTCTTGCTTCTTCGTCGTTTATTGTAATAACATCTATACGTTTTATTACTTCCAATAACTCTGCCAAAGCGCAATCCATCCAAAAATTCATAGTATCCAATACTACTAATTTGGGCTTAGTTTCCATTTGATCTAAAACACTGCTTTGTACTAATGGATGCAAGTTTCCTAACATTACTACATCAGCATTTTTAAAATTTTGAGGCACTTTTGGTTGAAAATCACCCAAAACATTAAGCTCAGTAGCCAATGTATCTCTTGAATTCAAGTCATTATGGTAAAGACCACTCCAAAAAAACGTTTTTCCGCCTTTAACTACTTCAAGTCCAGAAATATCAATATTTCTATCTGTTAATAAATCTAAATATTCTTGTGGAAAATCATCGCCAACTACAGAAACTATGGCAGATTGTAAATTAAAAAAAGAAGCCGAAAGTCCTATGTAAGGTGCAGCTCCACCTAAAATTTTATCAGTTTTGCCAAAAGGCGTTTCTATGGCATCAAAAGCAACGCTTCCAACAATCAATAATTTATTCATTTATATGAGTTTCGAATTAAGGCGCAAAGATAGTTTATAAGTTATAAAATTGCAAAGACTAATAATCGTAAAGTTTTGCCAATTTATATGCCTGAAAATTTGACACTTACAACAACTTATCGGCTTCTTTTTCATAAAATTCATCAACAGAAAGTTGCTTTTGCATCGAAGCCATAACGGCTAACTCGTCACACCTTTCGTTTTGAATATGGTTGTTATGCCCTTTTATCCATTTGAAGTTTACTTTATGCTTTCTGTAAATAACCAAAAAACGTTTCCACAAATCAGCGTTTTTCCGGTCAACAAACCCCTTTTTTTCCCAACCCAAAACCCACTTTTTCTCCACAGAATCGACCACATATTTCGAATCTGAAACCACTAAAACTCGAGTATTAGGATTTTTAAGCTTTTCTAATCCTACAATGACAGCTAATAATTCCATTCTGTTATTTGTGGTCAGACGAAAACCTTCGTAGAATTCCTTTTTATAGGGCTTTCCTACCCATTCCATAACAACGCCATAACCACCGCGTCCTGGATTTCCTTTGGCTGCGCCATCCGTATATATATGTACGTCGTGTTCCATTTTAGATTTTTAAACTAGATGCCCTTTTTGATTATTAGATTTTTTGTGATGCTATAGTAGCTTTTCTATGAAGTCTAATTTTCTAACAATCTCTCAATTACTTGCGGAAAATATTCTTGTTCTAATTCATGTATTTTATGAGCCACTTCCTCCGGAGTTTCATCTCCTGACAAAACAATATTTTTTTGAAAAAGAATATTCCCTTCATCATAATTTTCATTCACAAAATGAATGGTAATACCGGTCTCTTTTTCTTTGTTTTCAACTATTGTTCTGTGAATATTCATACCGTACATTCCCTTGCCTCCATATTTAGGTAACAATGCCGGATGTATATTTATTATTTTATCAGAGTATGCTTCAATGATATTCTGTGGGAATTTTAACAAAAAACCAGCCAAAACGATTAGATCAGGGCGAAATGCGTTTATCTTTTGTAATATTTTACTTTCAATTAAATCGTTTTTTGAAAAAATTACGACAGGAACTTGATAGTTTTGTGCTCTTTCAATTACTTTTGCATCTGGGCGGTTTGTAAATACAGCAACAACGGTTCCTATTTTTGTTTCAGTAAAATATTTTATAATATTTTCAGCATTAGTACCCGATCCAGAAGCAAAAATGACAATTTTTTTCATAATTCAACCCATTTATATTATGCAAAAAAAGGAATAAAAAATGAAATTAAATAACATTCAGAAGCCTTTGTCAAATATATTTTATAAATTAGTTGTCACATTTATTAACTTATTGGTTGTTTTAAAATAAAGTTTTTTATTTTTGCCAACAAATTAAATTCTAAAATTAAAGATTATGTCAGACATTGCATCAAGAGTAAAAGCGATTATCGTAGACAAATTAGGTGTTGACGAAAACGAAGTTGTAACAGAAGCAAGCTTCACTAATGATTTAGGAGCTGACTCATTAGACACTGTTGAGCTTATTATGGAATTCGAAAAAGAATTTGACATTCAAATTCCAGACGATCAAGCAGAAAACATCGCTACTGTAGGTCAAGCAATCTCTTATATCGAGGAAGCTAAAAAATAATAAAGTACACACCCGTTTGCAATCTTGTATACGGGTGTTATTATTTTTTTTAAAATTAAATTCGCGATTGAAATTCAATCAAAAATATATTTATTGTAATACCCATGGCTCTTTTGTAATAATAATACACTGAAGAAAGCGTGGGTTTTATTTGTTTAAAGATAACAAAATAAAAAATTATGGTATTAAGAAGAGTTGTTGTTACAGGTTTAGGTGCGCTTACTCCTATTGGAAATAACATTCAAGAATATTGGAATGGGCTTATTAACGGTGTTAGCGGTGCTGCACCAATTACTTATTTTGATGCTTCAAAGTTTAAAACACAATTTGCATGCGAATTGAAAAATTTTAATGCAGAAGATTTCTTAGATAGAAAAGAAGCCAGAAAAATGGACCGCTATGCACAATATGCCATGGTTTCATCCGATGAAGCGGTACTTGATGCTGGTTTTAATTTCGAAAAATTAGATAAAGACAGAGTTGGAGTTATCTGGGGATCGGGAATTGGTGGATTAGAAACGTTTCAAATCGAAATGTTGAACTTTGCAGCCGGTGATGGAACACCAAAATTTAATCCTTTCTTTATACCAAAAATGATTTCCGATATTGCCGGTGGTCATATTTCAATAAAATACGGATTTAGAGGTCCAAACTTCACAACTGTTTCAGCCTGTGCTTCTTCTACAAATGCTATTATTGATGCTTTCAATTATATTAGATTAGGTCATGCTGATGCAATGGTAACCGGCGGCTCTGAAGCTGCGGTGACAATAGCGGGTATGGGTGGCTTCAATGCCATGCATGCTTTATCTACCAGAAATGACGACCCTAAAACTGCTTCAAGACCAATGGATAAAGACCGAGATGGCTTTATTTTAGGTGAAGGAGCTGGCGCATTAGTACTTGAAGAGTACGAGCATGCCATAGCCCGTGGAGCTAAAATTTATTGCGAAATAGGCGGTGGCGGAATGTCTGCTGATGCTTACCATATTACTGCACCACATCCTGATGGATTAGGCGCTAAAAATGTAATGTTAAACTGTTTGAGAGACGCTGGCTTACAGGCAACCGATGTGGATGGTGTAAATATGCACGGAACTTCCACACCTCTTGGCGACTTGGCAGAATCTAAAGCAATATTGCATGTTTTTGGAGAACATGCTTATACTATGAATTTAAATTCAACTAAATCCATGACTGGTCATTTACTTGGAGCAGCTGGAGCGGTAGAAACAATTTCTTCAATTCTTTCGTTGAAACATGGAATAGTACCACCTACAATCAATCATTTTACCGATGATGAAAACATCGATTCTAAATTAAACTTCACGTTTAATAAAGCTCAGAAAAGAGACATGAATGTAGTTATGAGTAATACTTTCGGTTTTGGAGGTCATAATGCTTGTGTATTGGTAAAAAAATTAGAAATCTAATTATATGCGTATAATTAGAAAAATATTTTCAAAATCCCGTTCTCTAGAAGACGGGATTTTTTTTGATTCTATCCAGAAAATCTTGGGTTTTGCTCCAATAAACCTAGATTATTACAAAAAGGCATTCACCCACCGTTCCTCTAATCGCTTGGATGTTTTAGGAAATCCGATTAATTACGAACGTTTAGAATTTTTGGGAGATGCCATGCTAAGTTCTGTTATTGCTGCCCATTTATTCAGCAAAGCACCTGCAGGAGACGAGGGTTACCTAACCAAAATGCGTTCTAAAATTGTAAGCAGAGAACACCTGAACGAATTAGGAAAGGATCTGAATTTAATCCAGTATATTGAAAGCAAAGTGCCATTACAACATTTTGGAGAAAACATACACGGAAACATATTTGAATCATTAGTTGGAGCAATCTACCTCGACCGAGGTTATGTTTATTGTGAAAAATTTATTCAAAAAAGAGTTGTCGTTCCTTATGTTGATATTGCCAGACTCGAAGGAAAAGTGATCAGTTATAAAAGCTTAGTTATAGAATGGTGTCAAAAAGAGAAAAAAATATTTCATTTTGATATTTTTGAGGACAATGCGATTGATGGACAACGTTTGTTTGGTGTTAAACTGAGCATCGATGATAAAGTAATTGCAAAAGCCAGAGCCACTTCTAAAAAGAAAGCAGAAGAAAAAGCATCCCAACGCGCCTATTTTGCATTCCAAGAAAAGATGGATAGAAAATAATATCAATTTTATTAAAACTATAACGTTTTCGTTTATAAATTAACGCAAACATCTCATTTGAAGAGGATAAAACTTCAATAGAAATACTATATTTACATCATATTTTGCACGAAATGGGTATTCATAAATTGGATCTTGGCGAATTTGACGAAATAGATTATTATCTTATTGCTATTCACACTTCATTAGAAGACTATCGTTTGGCTTATCTTATTAATCAAAATCTTCCGATTAATCTAAGTAAAAGCGAGAATGAAATTCAAATTAATATAAAAGAAGGAGAAACAAATTTCTCAAGATTTTATTATTATGATATTGAAAATGCAATATCCTGGAATTTGATTCAAAATAAAAGCGAGGTCATCCAACAGAGAGAAGGAAATAGCCCCAATTTATTTTCAAATATAATCATGGAGGTGGCAACAAAAGTCTTTTTACTTCCTGAGTTGAAAAAAGTAGATTATTTCTTAAAAATAGAAAATACCGACGGTATTATAGACGTATCTAAAATACAAACTATACTAAACAAAATTGATCCTATTTCGGCCATTTATACGGTTGAACCGAATCAAATCAAATCAAAAAACAATTTAATTTTTTAAAACAAATGCTTACAAACAAAAAAACGAAAATTGTAGCCACACTGGGGCCTGCCTGTAGTACAAGAGAAATCATAAAAGACATGATTGACGCAGGTGTAAATGTTTTTAGAGTGAATTTTTCCCATGCTGACTATGAAGATGTAAAAGAGAAGATTAATTTAATACGAGGTTTAAATGAAGAGTTTGGGTACACCACTGCAATTCTTGGAGATTTACAAGGTCCTAAACTTCGAGTAGGTGTTATGGAAGAGGGCGTTGTAGTTCATGATGGGGATTTAATCACATTCACTACTGCCGAAGACATTATAGGAACTGCCAAAAAAGTATTCATGAAATACCAAAACTTTCCAAATGATGTGAATCCAGGGGAAAGAATTTTGCTGGATGATGGAAAACTTATTTTCGAAATCATTGAAACTGATAAAAAATCAGAGGTTATCGCAAAAGTAATTCAAGGTGGGGAATTGAAATCTAAAAAAGGAGTTAATCTTCCTAACACAAAAATATCTTTGCCTGCAATGACCGAGAAAGATATTGCGGATGCTATTTTTGCCATTGGACAAAATGTAGATTGGATTGCACTTTCATTTGTTAAAACACCACAAGATTTGCAAGAATTACAGGATTTAATTGCCAAACATTCTGATTATAAAATTCCAATTATTGCCAAAATCGAAATGCCAGAAGCATTAGAAAATATCGACAAAATTGTTGCTTACTGTGATGGTTTGATGGTAGCTCGTGGTGATTTAGGTGTTGAACTTCCTGCACATGAAGTGCCCCTTGTTCAAAAGGAATTGATTCGCAGAGCAAAAACAGCAAGAATACCGGTAATTGTAGCTACGCAAATGATGGAAACAATGATTACCAGCTTAACACCAACTCGTGCAGAGGTAAATGATGTTGCCAATTCAGTTATGGATGGCGCAGATGCAGTGATGCTATCTGGTGAAACCGCTACAGGGAATTATCCGGTTCAGGTAATCCAGAAAATGACTCAAATCATTGAAGCTGTTGAGGATTCTCCGTTAATTCACGTTCCACAAAATACGCCACAAATCAAAACAAAACGTTTTATTACAAAAACAATTTGTCATCATGCTGCAACTATGGCCAATGTGATCAAAGCAAAAGCGATTTGTACCTTGACCAATAGTGGCTATACGGCATTTCAAATCTCAGCTTGGAGACCAAATGCACATATTTTAGTATTTACATCGAATAAAAGAATCCTTACCCAACTGAATTTATTATGGGGAGTGAAATCTTTCATGTACACCAAAGATGTTAGTACAGATGATACCGTAACGGACATAAACGAAATTGTGAAACAAAAAGGTTTTGTAAAAAAAGGAGATTTCCTTATCAACTTAGCAGCAATGCCAATTAAAGATAAAGGAATGGTAAACACCTTAAGAGTTTCTGAAATAGAATAGTAAAACTATCTAAACAAATATAAAACCCGTCTCGTTAGATAAATGAGACGGGTTTTTTTTCAGAAAAAAATTAAGAATAAATAAACATTCTTCTGTAAAATAAAATTTATATTTGATGCATAAAAATCTTATCAACTATGAGTTTCAATTCGCAAAATCCATTTTTAAATAATAAATCTTTTTCATCAGCAGTATCCAGAAAAGACGAAGTTCACAATGCCACATTAATTGATCACAATCAAGAAATGACTCTGGCAGGAACAATCAACAAAAGTATCATCCTTTTTTTACTTCTTACTGCCTCCGCGTTGGTGATTTGGTGGATGGCTTTTAATGGTATGAACCCAATAGTTCCAGCAATAGGCGGTGCCGTTGTAGGTCTTGTTTTGGTTCTTATATCTGCTTTCAAACCACAATATTCCCCTTATTTGGCTCCAGGATATGCTCTGTTTGAAGGATTATTTATTGGCGGAATTTCAGCAATTTTCGAGACCATGTATCCCGGAATCGTAATACAAGCGGTTGGAGCAACTTTTGTAACTTTTATGGTTTGCCTGGGATTGTATAAATATAAAATTGTAAAAGTTACGGAGCAATTCAAATCGGTAGTGGTTGCAGCTACACTTGCCATTGCCACTTATTACCTGATCTCTTGGTTATTTTCTATGTTTACCAGCTTTGTACCCGTTCATCATGGTAATTCGATGATGAGTATTGGAATCAGTGTTTTTGTGATTGTAATCGCTGCTTTAAATCTATTTCTAGATTTTGACAGAATCGAAAAAGGAACAGAACAAAAAATGCCAAAATACATGGAATGGTATGGCGCAATGGGCTTGATGATAACCTTAGTTTGGTTGTATATTGAGTTTTTAAGATTACTGTCAAAACTGAACAGCAAAAACTAGTTGCAATAATAAAATACTAAAACCTTTCTCTACAGAAAGGTTTTTTTATGCTGCTTTCTCAAAAGCAATATAATGAGTGAGTTGTCCTTTTAAATTAAAAATTGGATATCCTTTTATCAGACAAGCGTATATATCTCCGTTCTTTTTATAATTTAAAACTGTTTTTTCAAAAGCCTGCTGTGACTGTATTGCAAGATTTATTTCATTTGAAACAATTCTATCGGTGACTTGACCCTGAAACATTTTAGGGCTTTTACCCAAAACCTCCTTCACTAAATAGCCATTCATTTTAACCATGTTATGTGAAGCAAAGACGATCGTTAATTTAGCATCTGTAACTACTATTACTTCCTCTTTTATTGTGGCATTAATATCCCAATCCGAAGAAAGTCTCCATCTATTTTTAACCGCCATTTCTTTGAGACTGTTTAAGTCTAGAAACGATTCTTTTACTTCTTTTAAAAATTCATAATGAAAATTAGAAGAAAAAATTGGAAGCGATTTAATTCTTAAACCGCTGTTATAGTACACAATAGCTTCTTCATATTGTTTTAAATTGCTCATGATCTTTTTATTATATAGATCAAATGTAATTTTTTTTACAAAAAGAAAAACACAATTATGAAGTTTTAACCATTGTTGAACGAGCCCTTTATAGAATTAAAAAGCAAATTTCAACTGTACTACGAGGAATTTTTTTTCTTCGGTATTCAAATTACTGAGAGAAATTCCCAATAATCGTACGGAATCTTTCATTCGTTCCTGAAACAATAGTTCTTTTATGATTTCTAAAATAAGCCCTTTGTCAGAAATAAAATAAGGTAAGGTTTTACTGCGGGTTTGTTGGGTAAAATCACTATATTTAATTTTTAATGTGACTGTTTTACCGGAGATATTATATTTTTTCAATCGTTTTTCAAGCGCAATCGCAATGCTTTCTAATTTTTCCATCATGAATATTTCTGAGGAAAGATTGACATCAAAAGTATGTTCGGCAGCAACTGATTTGGTTATCCGGTCTGATTTAACCTCACTGTCGTGAATTCCTCGCACTACATTAAAGTAGAAATTTCCTGATTTTCCAAAATGTTTCTCAAGAAATTCCAATGGCTTACTTTTTAAATCCACTCCGGTAAAAATCCCTAATTGATACATTTTTTCGGTAGTGACTTTCCCCACTCCATAAAATTTTCTAATGGGTAATTCTTCCAGAAAAGAAATGACTTCATCCGGATTAACTGTTTTTTGGCCGTTGGGTTTGTTATAATCACTGGCTATTTTTGCCACAAACTTATTGACCGATATTCCTGCAGATGCCGTTAATCCTGTTTCATTAAGTATTCGCAATCGGATTTCTTGTGCCAATAAAGATGCACTTGGATTCCCTTTCTTGTTTTTGGTAACGTCCAAATAGGCTTCGTCAAGGGAAAGCGGTTCCACCAAATCCGTATATTCATGAAAAATCTCTCGGATCTTATTTGAAATTTCCTTATACCTTTCAAATCGTGGTTTGACGAAAATAAGTTCCGGGCAGTACTTTTTTGCCAATACCCCGCTTATAGCACTCCGAACACCAAATTTCCTTGCTTCATAACTTGCCGCAGCAACAACCCCTCGGTTTTCAGAACCACCAACAGCAACAGGTTTGCCTCTCAATAAAGGATTATCCATTTGCTCTACCGAAGCATAGAAAGCATCCATATCGATGTGTATGATTTTTCTATTTGGATTTAAACCTCGCATAGGATAACAATTGTATAAATAGTCTCTTAAAAAATGATTTACAAAATACCTAAAATTATTCTTTTTCCTCTACAATCAGATAGTTTTCAACTGTTACTGATTTATTTTTCTTTTCTGTCGGAAAAAAGAAACTGATTGGTCTTGATTTGAAATGGTTCCAAATGGAGACTGTAACAAATTTCAACTCGAATAATGAAATGGCTCTTGAACGGAATGCCAAACCCAAAGATAGGCTAAAACTTACCATGAAATTGACCAATCCAATAATACCGATTCCAAAAATTCCCCAAAATAACATAGTATCACTAACCGCATAATTTGCTCCATACAAACCTAAAGCCAAATTTCCGCTGGCAAAAGTAATATGTCTGATATCCAGATTCAATCCTAAAAACAAACCAATTGAACCAATACTTCCCATAAAAATACCAAACCAGAAATTAGATATAATTCCTGCCCACCTTTTTTCATACAGCTTTGCCAATTTCAGCGCGCGCACTTTCCCTAAACTCCTTTTCAGTCCAGGATGTTCCGCTATTCGAAAATAAACCTGATTGTGTTTATCCCTGTTAGCAACACTTCCCGAAATGATTCCGGATAAAAATAAAAAAACCCCTGCAATAGCAGAGTGAAGAATCGCTAGGGAATGAACAGGACTTAAATCAACGAGCAAATTTTCCCATTTAGTTGCTGCAATATTATAATCTAGAGTATAGTCAATCACCCAGATTCCGAGTAATGAAATAGGAAAAGCCATAATCACATTGCCCACAAATGCTATAAACTGAGACCCTAAAACACGCGCAAAAAGAATGGCAAAAGCTTGATATTTTTCAGAATCTTTACCTTGTTTTATCTCTCCTTCTTCCAGCGCTTTTATTAAAGCAGAAGCAGTCATGGCTGGCTGCTTAGTTGCCAAAGTAAATCCCAAAAGATAAATGGCGATAAATCCAATAGCATAGTTCATACTATACAAAAAGGCATGCCCAAAGAAACTAGTATCCGCTTTAGACAGTAATACCTTAATGATACACAATATTCCCACAATAAACCCTCCTCCTAATGCGGTTCGAAACATTTTAAAATATTCGCTTCGTGTTTCTGTAATGTAATGTTCCCCTGTCTTTGCAGTATGTTGCGTTATTTCATAAGAAATCAACTGGGTACTTTCACCAATAAATTTTCGAACATTGTTTTTGTAACAATTGTAACTGATTAATTGCAAAGCTAAGGCAATTCCGTTGGTTTTTTTATCTCCTTCTTTTTCAATAATCAATAACGGAATTAAATGTTTTAATCTGTTTAATTGTTGTCTGATTTTTAATAAATTCTGATTTACTCGAAGTGAAATCCCGTATTTAGAACTATTGTGAAATGCTTTATCAACAAACTCTTCACACTGTTTATGCAAAACCAATACCTGCGCATAGCACAAATCATCCGGTTGTATGAAATGTGATTCGGAATTTCTAATTTTGGATTCTATTTGAAACAATTCTTTTTCAAAAGCTCCAAAGGGACTTTCAAAATCATCAAATTCGGGCACCATTTTAAGGACATCGGTTTCCATGGCACGACCGCTGATCCGTTGTGTAATTAAAGACATTGCTATCAACAGTTCAGACAAACTAGAATTAGGTTCTACGGTTTCATAAATTGATTTAAATTCTAAAAGAACATATAATTCATCTAACTGATTGTATTCTATTCTATTAATCCAAAGTGCATCATTAGCTTTATAAAACACTTGATTTAGAATGTATTCCAAGGTGTTTTTTTGTGGCTGATAAGGCAGGAATTTGGAGAAAATTCTTTTTCTGACTTCAAAAATAAAATCGACATCTTGTAATATTGCCGCGTCAGAAAGAATCTTATTAAATTTTTTATCGTTTAAAATTTCTTTAATGTAAATGGAAAATTGCTTTCGACAAGAATCATTTTCTTTCAAAAAAGAAATAAATCCCTGTAAGTTTATAGTCTGTAGTTTCCTGATTTTTGATGGTCTAATGAGTTGGACTAACCTAACCAAGACTTCTAAATCATCTTCTTTTTTACGCCAAGACTGATTATCGTCAAAATAATAAGATAATAATTCCGACAGTCTGGGTTTGGGTTTTGTTTTGAAAAATAATCTCATTATAGTAGTCTCCTTTTTTGTAAAAGTACAATTTGGCCTATTAACTTTCATTAACTTAATCATAAAAAACGATTCTCTAAGTTGCAACAGAAAATTAAAAAATTACTAGAATCAATCTGGCAAAAGCGACTTTATACTAAATATGGATATTATCACTAATCAGCGCAAAAATATTTGATACCTTTGAAATACGAAATTAGCTGGAACAGGAGTTAAAATCTCAGATCTAAAAACTGTTTTGTTTGAATCCGATAATTATCGGGATTATAATCAATAGCGGGAATAGTTCTAAATATCAAAATAAGTTTAGCATGAAAATGATCGAAATAGAAAAGAAATTCCTGGTTTTAAACAATTCGTTTAAGGCAGCCGCTTTTACTCAAAATCATATTGCGCAAGGTTATTTATGTTCGGTTCCTGAACGTACGGTAAGAGTGCGTCTTAAAGGAGACAAAGGCTATCTAACCATAAAAGGCATATCTAACGACACCGGTATGTCCCGTTTTGAATGGGAAAAAGAAATTCCTGTTGACGAAGCCAAAAAACTACTGCTTTTGTGTGAAAAAGGAGTTATAGACAAAACTCGCTATGAAGTAAAAATAGGCAACCACATTTTTGAAATCGATGAATTTTATGGTAAAAACGAAGGCCTGATTATGGCAGAAATCGAACTTGATTTTGAAACTGAAACTTTCGAAAAACCCAATTGGTTAGGCGAAGAGGTTACAAATGATAGACGATATTATAATTCCTACTTAAGTAATCATCCTTATAAAAAGTGGTGATCTAATTATTCAAAACTGCAATTGTCACTTGCATTGCCCCATCGTCTCTACGAGAAGCAATATCCTTGAAAGCTCTTTTCGACAGGTCAATTTCCCTTGACTTTACAAATGGACCTCTGTCGGTGATTTCTACAATTACTGACTTACCATTAGCTTCATTGGTCACTTTCACTTTTGTTCCGAAAGGTAATTTTTTGTGTGCTGCAGTATATTTATTATTATCGAATCTTCTGCCGCTTGTTGTTCTTCTTCCATTAAATTTATCAGCATAATAGGAAGCGTGAGCGTTCGTTTTATAAATTTTAAATTTCCCGTTTTCTATTAGTAAAGTATCTGAAATAATTTCTTGACGACCAAGAGCCATTTTACTTTTATTAATCGAGTCCTTTTGTACTGCAGCTTTTTGTTTATTTAAACCACGGCTTTGACTGCTGACTAAACCTATAATTGCTAGTAAAAAAAACAATGTAATTAATTTTCTCATATAATCTTCTTTTAGTTAATCCTATTTTACAAAAACCATACCTAGATAAAAAAAAGCTCCATTTCTAGAGCTTTAATAGATTTTTAAAACCACATAGACCATGGAATTCTACTCAAAATAAGGAGCAATCCTAAACCATAAAAAATAGAAACCGTTTTAAATTTTGATTCGCTTGTCATCAATTTTTTATGTTTAGACCATCCGATTGTAATCAAGGCAATCCCAATAATATTGATTAATGGATGTTCTAATGAAGTTAATCGCAATGCTTTATCTGACATTTGCCCGAAAGATGCGAAACCCAATGGAGAAACAAAATACAGAATTAATCCAATCAATAATTGCATGTGTATTCCTATTAATCCAAACAAAGCGATTTTTCTATCCTTTGCAGTAAATTCTTTTTTGGAAAACATTCCAATAAGTGAATTAACCACTGCAACCACTAATACTAAAAGTGCTAAATAAGCCCACCCAGAATGAAATTTTTGAATAAATTCGTACATATAACTTGTTTTTGTTTTAACAAATATAAGAAAAAAAGGCATAAAAAAAACCACTTATTGCTAAAAGCTAAAGTGGTTGAATAATTAATATTTATAAAAAAACTGCCCAAAACTTATTTTGGGCAGTTAATAAAATTTAGATTATAGTCTTACAAAAATGGTTGTAATACTTTATCGATTACTTGGATTACACCATTAGTTCCCTGAATATTGGTTACTTTGATTGTAGCATTAGTTGTTCCCACAATATCTTTAATCTTTACTGTTCCCAACAAGATTGTAAATCTATTATTAGTAAACAACGTTGCCACTGAAACATCAGCTGTAGCGGTAGATGCAGTGAATGAAGTTGCTGAACTTGAAGTTCTATTTCCATTTTCTAAATGATATCTCAAGATAGTAGTTACTTGAGCATCCGTTTTACCTACTAAATAACCACCTGTTGCAGTCGCAGCTGTAAATGCACCATTATCTGGAGCATAAACTGTGATAGGAGCGGCAGCAGTAGCACCATTAAGTGTAGTTAAAACTGAAGCCTGCGGAGTAGAAGATACTACAGTTAATAATGAAGACAAATTTGGGTTTGCTTTAATATGGCTAACAATTGTTGGCAATAAAATAACACCATCAACAACATGTACAAATCCATTACTTGCAACTATGTTAGCAGTAGTAACTTTAGCACCTCCATTAGCAACACCTCCATTTACTAAAACGTCAGTACCAACAGTATTTACAAAAACGTTTAAGTTTACTGATGTAGTTCCTGATGATGGAACTCTTACAGAGGCAAAAGTTCTTGTGTACCCAGCAGCTAATAGATCGACTGAATTTGTACCGATACCAACTACATGATTTTGCAAAATTAATCTAAGAGTTGCAATGTCAGTATTATTTGCAGGAACTATCCAATTATTAATCCTTGTGCTAGTATAACCTGCAGCGATAAAAGCAGCATTAGTAGGTGCAAACACCGTATAAGATCCAGCACTAGTTAAAGTGGTTTCTAATCCGGTTTTCTTCAAAGCATCTACTAAAATACTAAAATTTGCTGGATCTGCTTTTGCTATTTCCACAATAGATTTTAAAGGAGTAACCTCTTTAGGCTCATCAGTTGAACATGAGAAAGTCGCAAGAGCGACAGCTAAAATGGCTACAAAAGACAGAATTTGATTTTTTATTTTCATGATTTTTTTTATTAAATGTTTTGTGTTTTGTGTGATTGTAATAGTACTATTTTTAATTTCCAAAAGTATATCTTAATGTAAATTGAGCTTGCCAAACATCAGATACAGATGCATTTTTTTGATAAGTATCTTTTGCTAAAAATCTTCTTCCTTGATTATCAGTTTGAAAAGCCATTTGATATCCTGGTATGAAATTATTAGCAGCACTTGGCGCTTGTGCTACAACTAACAAAGCACCATTTGATACTGTAGTTCTTTGTGAAACTCCCCAAGTACGATCTATTAAATTTGTAAAGTTTAAGATATCAGCTCTGAACTGGAAACTATTCTTTTTACCTCCAATTGTAATAAAGAAGTCCTGCGTTACAGATAAATCAACTCTGTGTAACATAGGTAATAAATTCTCATTTCTATCTACGTACTGACCTCTTTTTGAAGACAAATACTTGTTTTGATTAACGTATTTTTCAAAAGCCTCTTCTTGCTCTGCTACAGTGTATAAAACAATAGAAGAACCTCCTAAAGTTTGAGTAATTGGTACAAAACGCAAATCACTAGCTTTATTAGGCACGAATAACAAATCATTCTGATTTCCACGGTCTCCGTTTAAATCACCTCCGTATGTATAACTAAAAGAACTAGATTGCTCACCAATATATCCTAAGTTGATTGACGTTGCAGCGCCAAATTTACCACCATACTGAATTTTGTACCCTAAAATACCCACCATTCTGTGTGGTGTGTTGTTGTTAGACAAACTTAATTGTTGATCATTATTACCGTTGATGGAACGAACTCCATTCCAACTTCCTGATGCTGTTGATCCTGGAGACAATAAATCTTTAGCTTCTGAATGCGTATAAGCAAATGAACCCCATAATCCTTTTTTATAAGGATACTCTAACTTAACAGTAGTAGAATAAAAATACCCTTTATCCGTATTGCTCAATAGAATACCATTGATCACATTATTATTGATACGTAATCCATTATCATTTCCAGCAAACAATGGTCTTTTATCAGGACCATTAAGCGTTCCTACTGGATTTTCAAAATTTACGTTAGAATATGCAGTTTCATTAATGTTCTTACTAAAAATCCCTTCAATAGTACCTGTAAAACCTAAAGGTAATTTCTGATCTAAAGCAACCGTAGTTTTCCAAACTTGTGGAAATTTGTAATTTTTATCGGTGAATGCCAAATCTATTGTAGCAGGTAAAGTAGGAGTTGCTGGTGTAAAGTACTGACTTGGATTTACAGTAAAACCATATCCTCCAGAACCAACATTAGAATCTGTTGCATCAACTAAACCAGTAAGAACTCCGTTATTACCAATTGCATTAGATAAAAACACTAATGGTGGTCTTCCTGAGAATAATCCTGAACCTCCACGAACTATTGTTTTTGCATCACCAGTAACATCTAAATTGAAACCAACTCTTGGCTCAAAAAGATACTGAGAGTTCGGCATGTCACCTGTATTGAATTTTGCTCCGTCAGCAAAAGTTAAACCAGTAACGATAGGATTCTCTAACGCAGTGTCTTGAAAAGAAACTCTTGTTGCTCTTATACCCATAGTCACTTTTAATTGATCGCTAACTTTAAAATCATCTTGAAAATATAAATCAATTTTGTCCGATTTTAAGATTTGGAATGGATCAACTCCGCCTGGAACAGCAGAATATCTAAACTGAGTTCGTACAGGCAAGTTATTTACCGAAGGAGCTCCGTTCAGGGCAATAGATTCTTTTGCAGCAAGATAAAATTCATCTAGTGAATTGAAAATAAAAACTCCATTAGAACCAGAGAAAAACAAATTACTTGACTTAAAATGCTCATAATTTGCTCCAAATAATAAAGAGTGCTTTCCTATGGTCTTAGTCAAATTATTGGTAAAGTGTAATGTTGAATAGTTCAATAAATTTCCTTGTGTGAAAGGATCCAAACCTGCTGAAATAAAGTTTAAGTTACCTACTGCACCTCCAGCTGCAGGAGCTGTACCGTTTTTAATATCAATAGTTGGAAACAAACCTCCTCCTATTAAACCTCTATCTTCAATTTGTTTGTCATACCCTCCAATAAAGTTGTTACTCCATGAATTAGACAATTTACTATCTAATTGCACAACAATAGATCGTGTGTTATCTTGTATTGTATATCCAGAATTTTTGAAAGACATAGAGTTTACATTCGTTCTTCTATTACCAAATCCTAAAGTATTTGAATTAGAAGTTAATTCATCAGAAGAAGAATCATGATGAACATAACGAATCGAAAATTTGTTGTTGTCATTAATGTTCCAGTCAATTTTAGCTAAGAATTTTTTAGATATTCTTTCAGCATCATAATTTTCCCATGGACCAGTAGTATAATTAAATTTCTCTTGTAGAAAATTAGAAAGATCCTGCATTTGTTGAAAATTAGGAGCAGATACTTGTCCACTTGGTTGCGTAGAACCTGTAGAAGTCCATGTTGTCGCTGGGCTAATATTGTTTATTGTTTCGAAGTTTCCAAAGAAAAACAATTTATCTTTTATGATTGGCGCACCAACTCTAGCTCCCCAAATATTCTCATCAAATTTAGCAGGTACAATTCTAATTTGCCCAGCTTTAGTTCCTACAAACTCTTTTTTATTGCTTCTTGTAGATGTATAAACAGAACCTTCAATTTCATTTGTACCACTTTTAGTTACACCGTTGATTCCAGTTCCTGTAAAACCAGATTGGCGAACATCAAAAGGCGCTACACTAACTTGTAATTGCTCAATTGCATCTAATGAAATCGCAGTAGAACCTGTTCTTCCTCCAGCCTGAGCATCAGATCCAAGTCCAAAACCATTGTTAAAAACAGATCCGTCAATTGTAAAATTATTTAATCTTGAATCTTGCCCTCCAAAAGAACCTCCACCACCAGCATTTGCGTTATACTTTGTGATTGAATTAATTGATCTTGATCCTGTCACAGGAATAGCAGTAAGCTCTCTGTTAGAAAATTGTTGCGATGCTCCAGTTTTTCCTTTATTGAAAGCTCCGTTTGACTTAGTCGAAACGACGATCACTTCCTGTAATGTATTTGATTGCTCTTGAACTACAACATTAACCGTTAAATTACTTCCTAGGGGAGCATTAATTTCTGTGATTTCAGTTGTTTTATAACCAAGGTAAGTTACTTTTACAGTATAAGGCCCCCCTGGTCTAAGTCCCTGAACTGCATACCCTCCATCATAATCTGTAGTCGAAAAGTATTTAGTTCCAGTTGGCTTGTGAACAACCTCAACCGAAGCTCCCGGCAGGGTTTCACCAGCGCTAGATTTAACAGTCCCAGACATAGCGGAAGTAGTAACCTGCGCATGACCAACAACTGATAAAAAAATAATCAAAATAAAAATAATTCTTTTCATTTTTGTTTTTTGTTTAATTTATTAATTATTGGCAAAAATATAACATTTTTACTTTGAAAAGTTAACACAACGTTAAGAAAGTATGTTTTTAGCCTAGTTATATTACTAATAAATTGTTTTCTTATTTAAATTGTTAAAAAAATATATTTAATTTATATATATTTAATTTATACTAATAATTTCATAAAAAAATAACACTTGGAAAAAATTAAAAAATCAAGAAAACAGCTATTCAAAAAACTATCATTTAGACACTTATATAGAGAAACCCCTGATTTTCTAATGAAATCAGGGGTTTCTGGTAAATTCCTTCAAAATAAAAAATAGAGCCTATTTATTCCTCAAAAAATGATTCAATAAAAAAGCAGTTGAACTATCGTGATCTTTCACTTCTTTTGTACTGATTTCTTCTAAAATAGAGTTTGCTAATTGTTTTCCAAGTTCAACTCCCCATTGATCAAAACTAAAAATATTCCAGATGATTCCCTGCACAAAAATCTTGTGTTCATATAATGCGATTAAAGAACCTAAGGTTTTGGGGGTCAATTTTTGTATTAAGATAGTATTCGTTGGTTTGTTGCCTGTAAAAACTTTGAATGGCAAAAGAAATTTTGCTTTATCAGCGGGCAGTCCTTGTTTGTCAAATTCAGCCTGAACTTGTTCTTTTGATTTTCCGTGTAATAATGCTTCCGTTTGAGCAAAAAAGTTAGACATCAACTTATCATGATGATCTTCGTCTCCATACAATGGTTTTATAAATCCAATAAAATCAGTTGGAATCAACTTAGTTCCCTGATGAATCAATTGAAAAAAGGCATGCTGGGAATTAGTTCCCGGCTCCCCCCAAATAATAGTTCCCGTTTGATAGTTTACCGGCTTGCCATCTCTACCCACGCTTTTACCATTGCTTTCCATTGTACCCTGCTGTAAGTAAGGTGCTAATTTTTGTAAATATTGTGTATACGGAATCAAGGCTTCGCTTTCGGCTCCAAAAAAATTATTGTACCAAACACTTAATAAAGCCAAAACTACAGGTGCATTTTGATTGAAATCAGCCGTTTTAAAATGCTCATCCATTTCATTTGCACCGCTCAATAATTCGTCAAAATTTTCAAATCCTACCGCTAAGCTAATAGAAAGACCAACTGCACTCCATAAAGAAAAACGTCCACCAACCCAATCCCACATAGGAAATACATTGTCCGGATTTATTCCGAATTCAGTTACTTTTTCAATATTGGTAGAAACCGCAACAAAATGCTTAGCAACATCTTCTTGTTTTGTCCCGAAGTCTCGGGATAAAAACCATTTTCTGATCGTTTCAGAATTAGTCAATGTTTCTTGTGTTGTAAATGTTTTGGAAACAATAACAAAAAGAGTGGTTTCAGGATTTAATTTTTTGATAATTTCATTTACATGATCCCCATCAACATTTGATACAAAATGAACGTTAAGTTGATTTTTATAAAATTGCAATGCTTCAACCGCCATAGCAGGTCCTAAATCCGATCCACCAATACCTATATTTACAATATCCGTAAAAGGTTTTCCCGTAAATCCGGTTCTTTTGCAAGAAGCAACTTCATTTGTAAAAGCTTTTATTTTGTTTTTAACCTCATAAATTTCAGGAACAACATTTTTACCGCCAACATTTATAACCGCTGATTCTTTGGCTCTTAAAGCCGTATGAAGTACCGCTCTATTTTCTGTTTGGTTGATAATCCCTCCATCAAAATAATCTTTGATTGCGTTTTTAAGTCCAACTTCATCCGCCAATTCCAGCAACAATGCAATCGTTTCCGGAGTGATTATGTTTTTTGAATAATCAATTAAAAAATCATTCCATTTCAAGTTAAATTTTTCTGTTCTTGAAGTATCGGATTGAAACATTTCTTGCATGGACACTTTTTGCATTTCGTTATAATGCAATTCAAGTTTTTGCCAAGCAACTGTTTCTGTTGGGTTTATCGTATTTAAAGCCATTTCTGTTTGGATTGTAGTTTTATTTAGTTTTTGGCAAAAATACTGAAATTAGTTTTAATGAAAAATGCGTTTACAATTATATAACAATATATCACAAAAACGCTGAATACATAAAGTTCTGTATTGCAATCCAAGATTTTCCATAAAACACTGTAATCAATAGATTTAACTAAATTACAAATTAGAAACGCTGTCTAATTCCCATTTCAAAGGAGCAATCGCCTTTAAAAATCGACTTTTATCGCTACCGTTCATCGGTTCACCATTAGGTAATTTAAGTCTTAAAGCATCAACCTGAACCCCATTTTTCCAAAAACGATAACACACGTGCGGACCTGTTGCTAAGCCGGTGCTCCCAACCCGGCCTATGACTTGTCCTTGATTAACATGTTGACCACGTCGAACCAAAATTCTCGACATGTGCAAATACTGGGTTGAATAGGTGCCATTGTGTTTTACTTTGACAAAATTTCCGTTACCCGCAGTAAAACCCGTTTGTTCTACAGTCCCGGCAGCTGTGGTAGCAATAGGCGTCCCGTATGATGCAGCGTAATCTGTTCCTTTATGTGCCTTCCACCTATGTTGCACGGGATGAAATCGATTAGTTGAAAATCGAGAAGAAATTCTACTGAATTTTATAGGTGTTTTAAGAAAGAAATTTTTAAGTGTTTTTCCATCTTCATCATAATATTCCATTTTACCCGATGACGGATTTTGAGCATAGGGAAAGGCATAAATAATTTTTCCTTTGTATTCAAAAAATGCCGCTTCAAGCCCTTCAACACCATCATATACCGTGTCATTTATAAATCGTTCTTTAAAAGTAATTCCAAATCGATCCCCTTTTTTAAGTTTAAAAAAGTCTATTGACCACGCATAAATTTTAGATATTTTACTTGCCAATGAACCTTCTACTTTAGCATTTTCTAAAGTCTCAGACAAAGAACCTTTTAACAATCCACCAATGGTACGACGCTTAAAAGTAAGAGGGTAGGTTTTTTTATAAGCAACTACGGCTGTATCCCGTAAATCAACAACATAATAATGCAATGCATCGGGCTGATAAATAAAAACCTGTAATTTATTAGTTTTATTTTTGGATCTAAGTAAAGTGTAATGTTTGTCAATTCTAATAGTTCTCACATCAAATGAGTCCTTTACTTTTTTAACAATATCAAATACTTCTCTATTGCCAATATTTTGATTTTGTATAATAGTACCAAAAGTGTCTCCCTTTTTTATCGTATCCTGAATCACATTAAAATCAGAATATTTAAATCCAAATTCAACTTTTTTGGATGCTGGCTTTATAACTTCATCTTCAAATGTAACCTCGGTTTTCTTGCACGATACTAATGAAAATAATACTATGATGATAGTTAATACTTTTTTCAAACTGTAATTCATTTTGTAATTTATTTTTCTTCTCCCCAAGTCGCCAACTCATCAGCTGACCATAATTCAGGGAAAAATATTCTTCTTTGGTATTTTGGATGCATGTATTTTTTCCAGTCGCTTCCACCAGTCGCTTCTCCGCTTCCTTTGCCACTTTGATCAATATATTTCTTTGCCGTATTCAGATGTTGCATCACCCAAGTAATATTTACGGTATGATCATAATGACGCATGGCTTTAATTAATTCTGGATTTCTTTGATCTGCATCCGGAAGTTGCTTGAATTTTTGCCAAATATTTATGGTGTTGTATTCTTCCATATGGCCTAAGAACATCTTTTTGTATTTTCTTTCAAACTCCTCCAACAAAAATGATTTTTTCCCAGTGTGGTAATCTTTACCGGCAGCTTGCCAATACAAATGTTCGAAAGCAAATTCAAAAGGAGTGTTTCTGTCAATCGTCTCTCTAAAACGGTGATCAATCAGATTTATTAGATCTGTAGAAGAAAATTCTATTAATCGGTATTGCGCACTTTGAAAACCACTTGCCGGTGTAAGCGTATTTCTAAATTTCATGTATTGCTCTACTTCCATTCCGTCTCCCATAATACTGAAAGAAGTGGTCAGCATATCAAAATACCGACTGATTCTCATTAACCTTTCGGTAAAGAAATCAGTTTCAATGTTTTGTGCGTATGAAATTTGGTTCATTTCCCAAAGTATCATTTTAAATATCAGTTCGTTTACCTGATGATACATGATGAAAACCATTTCGTCCGGAAGAGTTGTTCTTTGAGTTTGAAGATTTAATAATGCATCCGTTTGAATATAATCCCAATAAGTAATTGGTTTAGACCAAAGTAATCCTTCTAGTTGCGTCTCCGTTTTTTGATTTATTGCTTGGTATTTAAGCTCAATTTCTTTTAAAATTTCTTCCGTAATACTGTTACTAATCATTATTTTTTTATTTTAAACGGACTCTTCAATCCTTTGAATGCGTCCAAATCTGCTTTGATTGATCCTACAGCAAGACTTGCTTTAATTCGCAATGGTAATTTATTATCGTCGTCTGAAACCCAAACGGTTAGGCTTTCCTGTTCTTTAAAAACACGTCCTGATTGAACTAAAGGTCTAAAAACAATAGCTGGAACATCGCCAAATTTAGTTGTAATTACCTCACGTCCAATAAATTTTAACTTAAACTTTGTAGTTTCATTATCAAAAAACATATCAATCGCTATTGATTCCCCAACCTTTAATTTATCAATACTTGGGTAATTTCTTAAATAATAAAAGGCGGATAATATATCCTGGGTGTTTTTTGGAATGATAAGCGTTTTCTCCTCTTTATGTTTATAATCTTTAACCAGAATTCGATTTGTGACTTGGTCAAAAAAACCTTCTTGATTTTTAGTATAACCTCCTTCGTTTATCTTTCTTACAAATTGATGCGGGTTTCCTGTTTCTTTATCTATGTAGCTTTCATATAAATCATCCACTTTGAAGAAAAATCGAGACATTCCGGTGGTGTATCCTTTCCCGATCACATGAAAAGATTTTTTGCTCTTTACAGTTGCGTCTTTAACTTCCAAAGTTGCGTAGCCAGCATTCACAATACCGTAATGGATTCTGAATTTAAACCATTCACCCACATCGTAGGCATCTTTTTTAGGAGAGTCAAAACTTACAGTTGTAACAAGTATTAGAAGTATTAGTATTTTTTTCATTGCTTTTTTTGTCAGATTATTGACCGTAACTGCAAATTTTGTTCCAAATATATTAAAACAAAAAAACTCAGTCAAATAATGACTGAGTTTTTATGCTATTAACTAACCAAAAAACTATAAATTATGAAATTTATATCAATTTAGGAAGGAAACCACCCCTTCCTGTTTTGCGAGTGCAAAGGTAATTAACAAACCCAGTATTTTTTAGTAAAAAATACACTTTAACACAAATTACACAAACAAACAGGTCGTTCGTCGGTTAAAATTTCATATTATATAAAAAAAATGCGTTTCTATAGCGTTCCTCGCAATGCTTGTTCTCTTTCAATTGACTCAAAAAGTGCTTTAAAATTACCCGCACCAAAACCTTTGGCTCCCATTCGCTGAATAATTTCAAAAAACAACGTTGGTCTGTCTTGTACTGGTTTCGTAAATATTTGTAATAAATACCCCTCTTCAT
This sequence comes from Flavobacterium xylosi, assembly GCF_042787345.1. Classification (NCBI taxonomy): domain Bacteria; kingdom Pseudomonadati; phylum Bacteroidota; class Flavobacteriia; order Flavobacteriales; family Flavobacteriaceae; genus Flavobacterium; species Flavobacterium xylosi. The sequence goes on from NZ_JBHZPZ010000005.1 coordinate 198,193, forward strand.
CAGCATCGACCATTATCGCTAGTTTCTCGATTTCCTTCAAATCTTCTTTCATCATTTTCATATGCTCTCCCAATCGTTCCGGAATAGCCTCGTAATAAGTATGCGGAGGGGCAGATAAGAATTCAATTCCTCTTGCTTTCAATTGCGATACCGTTTTAATAATATCATCTGTTGCAATGGCGATATGCTGAATTCCAGGTCCACCATAAAAGTCCAAATATTCCTCGATTTGTGATTTTTTCTTTCCTTCGGCTGGTTCGTTGATTGGGAATTTAATTCTTCCGTTTCCATTAGACATCACTTTACTCATCAAGGCTGAATATTCGGTATTAATTTGTTTATCATCAAAAGAAAGGAAATTTACGAATCCCATTACATCTTCATAAAACTTAACCCACGTATTCATTTCATTCCAGCCAACATTACCCACCATGTGGTCAATATATTTTAATCCTGTTGGTTCCGGATTGTAATCGGATTTCCATTCTTTGTATCCTGGCAGGAAAACGCCATTGTAATTTTTGCGTTCTACAAAAATATGAACGGTTTCGCCGTAGGTATAAATTCCAGAACGTACTACTTCTCCAAATTCATCTTTCTCCATTGTTGGCTCCATAAAAGAGCGCGCACCACGTTTCATCGTTTCTTCGTAAGCGCTTGTTGCATCTTCTACCCAAAGTGCTGCCACTTTCACACCGTCTCCATGTTTTCTTAAATGCTCGTGTATTGGCGAATCCTGCGTCAAGGGCGTGGTTAATACGATGCGAATCTTATCTTGTTTTAGCACATAAGATGTTCTGTCTCGTACTCCAGTCTCTAATCCTGCATAAGCTAATGATTGGTAACCAAAAGCGGTTTTATAATAATGTGCGGATTGTTTTGCGTTTCCTACGTAGAATTCCACATAATCGGTTCCTAATAAAGGAAGGAAATCTTGCGCTCCTTCAAATATTTTTTCTAGTCCGTATTCTACTGATTTTATTTCTTTTGACATGGTATTTATTTGTTTTTTGAATTGCCTCCAGATTTATCTGGAGGCAAAATATTTGTTATTGAATTGGCTTTAGCCAAATTTTAATTTTTTAATTTTTGAAACCCACATTTATCAATAAACTCATCATATTCTTCTTGAAAAGATTTTTTACTATGGTGGACTTCCTGATTTTTTATATAATTCCTAACCTTATCAACTATAGATTCTGAAACTGACACAGCAAAATACTCATCTTGCCATTCAAATTTTTTCTCTTTTAAAATTGGTTTAAATTCTTCTTGTTTATTTATCCAAAAAGATGATTCTCCTTTTATTAACTGCATTACTTTCTGAATTGATTGATCCAATCCTAACGAAACTAAACAATGACAATGATCCTCATAACCATTTACAAAATCCATAAAAATTCCTTTTTCTCTTGCATTTTCTAAAATGTGATTCCAAACCTTTTCCCTAAATTCCTTCGTTGCTAGAAACGGCTCTCTATTTTTTGTACTCCAAACAAAATGAATATATACCTTTATAAATGACATATATTGTTGTTTTTTAAAAATCTATAATGAATGGGTTAAAACCCATTCCTAGTCTACCCAAGATTTATAATATTGTCCGTCGTCAAGTCCCATAGCTTCTTCGGTTACCATTAATGGACGGAAAGTATCCACCATTACGGCTAATTCATGGGTTATGGTTTGACCAATGCTGCGTTCCATAGCTCCTGGCGCCGGTCCGTGAGGAATTCCTTTTGGGTGCAATGTGATATGACCTTGCTCGATATTATTGCGTGACATAAAATCACCGTCTACGTAATACAAAACCTCATCACTGTCTATATTACTGTGATTATAAGGCGCCGGAATGGCTTTTGGATGGTAATCGTACAACCTTGGAACGAAAGAACAAACCACGAAAGTCGAAGTTTCGAAAGTTTGGTGTACTGGTGGCGGCTGATGAACGCGCCCTGTTATTGGTTCGAAATTGTGAATGCTAAATCCATAAGGAAAATTGTAGCCGTCCCAACCCACAACGTCGAAAGGATGTGTTGCATAGATTATTTCATGAATCATTCCCTCTTTTTTGATTTTGATCAGGAAATCGCCCTTTTCATCATGCGTTTCTAACTCTGTTGGCAAAATAAAATCACGTTCGCAAAACGGAGCATGCTCTAAGTGCTGTCCTGAATCATTTTTATACCTTTTTGGCGTATAAAATGGAGCGAAAGATTCGACATAGAAAAGTCTGTTTTCTGATGTTTCAAAATCAATCTGATAAATCATTCCGCGTGGAATAATAAGGTAATCTCCGTACTGAAAAGGAATATTTCCCATCATGGTACGCAATTTTCCTTTCCCTTTGTGAATGAAAATCATTTCATCGGCATCGGCATTTTTATAGAAATAATTCCGCAAAGATTGTCTTGGCGCAGCGAGTCCTATCGTACAGTCCTTGTTAACAAGCATTGGTTTGCGACTGTCCAGGAAATCATCTTCGGGTTTTAACTCAAAGCCTTTGAGTAATAAAGATTTTATATTCTTGCCAATGGCGATTTTTGGTTCAACCGAATACGATTTTGTAATTTCTTTTATTTGGGTTGGTCTATGAACATGGTAAAGTAAAGAGGAATGGCCATGAAAACCCTCTGTTCCAAATAGTTGTTCGTAATACAAACCGCCATTTGGTTTTTCGAATTGTGTGTGTCTTTTTTGGGGGAAATTTCCCAATTTATGATATAAAGGCATGATCTGATAATTTGATAATTAGAAAATAAGTCCATTAGAAAATGAGATAATTAAAAACTTCAGAAATTAAACTTATTCCTATTTCAGGAATTGCCTAATTATCTCATTTTCTAATTATCTAGTTGATTTCTTATTCAGGATTTCTCTTGATAAGAAATTGCAGATATCCTAATAAACCGGTCCAAGTTGTTTTCATAATAACAAATATCGGAATTATTATTGAAATAAATTACAATTAAAACACAAACCCAACACTAAACCACGTATATCCTTTTCCTGTTTCAGGCGACCAGGAATGTTTAATTTCTACTGGACCAATTATCGTTTCTAATCCGTATCCTACTGCGTAGCCCGTGTATTTGGGAATTGAGATCCAATCGACAGTTTCAAAAAGCCTGTCCCCAATGTTGGCGACATTTAACGAAAAATTGACATGATTATTTTTATAAAACTCATAATCTATGGTTCCTGTGGATTTAATATAACTATTTCCAGCAATACTTAAAAAATCATATCCATAGAAATGCCTGAAATTATTTATCATATTGTAGCCATATCCCCCTAAAATAAAATCAAAAAAAGCAACACTGTCACTACCAAAAGAAAAACCTGCTTCCGTTTGAAATTTAAATGTGGCGTTTTTGAAAAGGGTTGCCGCTATCCCGAAATCTCCTTTCGCGATAGAAAAAGGTTTGAAATTCCCGGTATAATTTGAGGAAAACAAATAGGACTGGATGTCACCCGAAAAATACCATCCTTTTTTAGGGAAATATTTATTGTCAAAAGAATCGTACTTCATGTATCCAAAAACACTGGTGTAATTACTCTTGTCAATTATAGGATTAATATTTGATAAAGTTTCCGAGTTGATTTTCAAAAACTTGTATTCAATCCCTCCACCTATTAAAAATTTCTGGACAAATAAAGATTGAAAATAAGCTTGATTGGTAACATCTAAAAAGTCCACATTGATAGAATTAATCCCCAAAGAGGCTAAATCTATGCTGCTTATATCACTCGTTACGTTTCTATTGAACTGATTGAATTGTGATTTAAAACCAAGGCTTAAATTAAATCCATTTTCAATATAATAATCAAAATTATATCTAAAGTTATCACCCAAAACCACATCCAATGATGCAATGTCATTTTTGAACAACGTTTTTTTACGGCTCAAATTAACTAATACACCGCTTTTAAATAAACCATCATAATGCAGTCCAAATTTCAGATAGGATTTAGTGGTATTTTCTTTTAAGCTTATATTTAAGTCGTCCCCATTTTTACTAGGATCCAATGAATACGATATTGCACTGAAATTTTGAGTTGCATTAATGTTATTTATCCCCATTAGCAAACCTTTATAATCGGTTGTTGCTCCTGGCTTAAATCTTAATTTTCCAATGACGTAGGCTTTTGTATAATTGTCCAAATCATTACAATTTATGTCGTTAATTTGCAAACTATCGGTTTCCGTTTTTAGTTTCGGTTTTTTATATGGATTAGACTCATCAACAAGAACTTTTATCTTTTCATAAACAGAAAATGTTGCATCTTCCCCTGTTCTAATAATATCTTTCCCTTTGTCAAAGGAAATAACGCCGAATCCTTTAATATCTGGTTTTATGTAAATGTCAGTTTCTTTTATATTTTGCTTCATTCTTTCAATTGAATGAAGGTTTGTAACTTGGACTAAAATTCGTGTCGCGTTTTTAAGTTGCGTTCTGTCTAATAAATCATCCTGAACATCTACACCAATTATAATATCAGCGCCCAATTCTCTTACCTGTTCAATAGGATAATTATTAGAAACACCTCCGTCAACCAGCAATTTTCCATCAATTTCTACCGGAGAAAACAAAGACGGAAATGCGGAACTGGCGATCATAGCTTGCGCCAAATTGCCTTTATCTAATAAAACTTCTTCTCCCGTTTCTATATTGGTCGCTATGCATAAAAAAGGAATTGGAAGCTGGTTAAAATCCCTGACATGCCTTACGTGTTTTGTCAGTCTGGTCAATAAATTATAATTGTACATACCCTTTGATAAGGCTTCGGGGATTCCAATTTTAAATTTATTAAAAGGCAATACTAATGCGTATAATTCATCGTTCCGTTTTTCGTAGAAATTTTTGGATGACCGTGGAATGAAGTCGTTTAATAATTCATCAAAATTTGTTGACTGAAAAATAGAATCTATCTGGCTTGCATTGTATCCTGAAGCATACAATCCCCCAACAATCGCTCCCATACTGGTTCCTCCTATATAATCAATCTTGATTCCTGATTCTTCCAAAACTTTCAAAACTCCAATATGTGCAAACCCTTTGGCACCTCCACCACTTAAAACCAACCCTATTTTAGGTTTTTTTTGTTCTTGTGCAAACAAAGTCAAACTCATAGAAAAAATAATGAATAATAGAGCAATCTTCTTCATAAGCAGCAATTTGGTATATTATGAATGGTATTAATTAGTCATTTGTTGCCTTGTAAAATTCGACAATTTTTTTGGCTTTTGATATACCTATAACGTCAGAAATTTCTTTTTCTGTAGCCAACTTCAATCTTTTAACACTTTTAAAGTGCTGAATTAAAATGAGCATTGTTTTTTCCCCAATGCCAGGAATGCTTTCTATGGAAGAATTCAGTGCCGCTTTACTTCTTTTATCTCTGTGATGTGTGATCCCAAAACGATGTGCCTCGTTGCGTAATTGCTGGATTATTTTCAAGGTTTCTGATCTTTTATCCAAATACAATGGAATGGAATCACCCGGATAAAATAACTCTTCCAATCGTTTTGCAATTCCTATTATCGTAATCTTTCCTCGCAAGCCTAATTCATCTATACTTTTCAACGCCGATGATAATTGTCCTTTACCACCATCAATAATAATTAAATCCGGAAGCGGTTCATTTTCATCGAGCAATCGTTTGTATCTTCTGTAAACAACTTCAGTCATCGAAGCAAAATCGTCCGGCCCTTCGACCGTTTTTATATTAAAATGACGGTAATCCTTTTTGCTTGGTTTTCCATCTTTAAAAACTACACAAGCCGCCACTGGATTCGTTCCTTGAATATTCGAATTGTCAAAACATTCAATATGTCTCGGCTCCACCGGCAATCGCAAGTCTTTTTGCATTTGCGCCATAATCCTTTTGGTATGGCGATCAGGATCTACAATTTGTAATTGTTTTAATTGTTCGATTCGGTAAAACTTAGCATTTCGAATCGACAAATCCAATATTTGCTTTTTATCCCCCAATTGTGGAATGGTAATTTTTATGTTTTCTCCCAAGTCAACATGAAATGGAACGATAACTTCTCGCGACAGCAAGTGAAAACGCTCTCTCAATTCGATAATTGCCAATTCTAATAATTCTTCATCGGTTTCATCGAGTTTCTTTTTGATTTCCATCGTATGCGAACGAATTATCGAACCATGTGAAATTTGAAGAAAATTCACATAAGCCGCACTTTCATCAGAAACTATCGAAAACACATCAATATTGGTGATTTTAGGGTTTACAATCGTGGAACGGGATTGGTAATTTTCCAGCACTTCTATTTTCTCTTTGATTTTTTGCGCTTCTTCAAAATGCATTTCGGCTGCAAGATTCGTCATGACACGCTTAAAATCTTTCATGCTTTCCTTGAAATTCCCTTTTAGGATTTCTCGAATCGCATCCACTTGCTTTTGGTAATTTTCTAAACTTTCATAACCTTCACAAGGCCCCATGCAATTCCCAATATGATATTCGAGACAAACTTTGAATTTCCCGCTTTCGATATTGCTTTTACTCAAATCATAATTGCAGGTTCTAAGCGGATACAATTCTTTGATAAGTTCCAGAATCGTACTCACCGTCCTGAAACTGGTATAAGGTCCAAAATATTCCGACCCGTCTTTTACCATTCTACGAGTTGCAAAAATGCGCGAAAAAGGTTCTTTCTTGATACACAACCACGGGTAACTTTTATCATCCCGCAACAACACATTGTATCGTGGCTGCAAGGTTTTTATCAGGTTATTTTCCAATAAAAGGGCATCGGTTTCTGTGGGAACAACAATGTGTTTTATGGTTACAATCTTCTTTACAAGCACATTGGTTTTGGCTGTATCGTGAATTTTGTTAAAATAAGAAGAGACTCTCTTTTTTAAATTTTTGGCTTTGCCAACATACAAGATTTTCCCTTCCTTGTCATAATATTGGTAAACACCGGGACTATCGGGCAAGGTTTGGATTTGAAGGGATAAAGTTGCTAAAATCATGTAACAAAGTTAATCTCAAAAATCCCGAAATACAAATCAATACGCTCGAAATCTTCCTGATGAAAGTTTTATCAGAATTTTTGTTTCTAATTGGTTATTATCCTTATTTTTATGATTTCAAGAACTTATGATAAAAAATAATTCCGCCCCAATAGTAATTTTTGGCGAAAGCATTATTCCAGGCGAAAGCAAGACCATCAATGTGGAAATCGCCCGATTGCATACCACAACCAAATTAAACATCCCAGTTATTGTTCGTCGTTCTAAAATTGATGGACCTGTCGTGCTTTTTTCAGCAGGAATTCATGGTGACGAGATCAACGGCGTAGAAATCGTTCGCCAACTTATCAGCAAAAAAATAAACAGACCCAAAAAAGGAACCATTATCTGCATTCCAATTATAAACGTATATGGATTTGTTAATAAATCAAGAGAATTTCCTGACGGTCGAGATTTAAACCGAGTATTTCCAGGAAGCAAAACCGGTTCCTTAGCCAGCCGATTTGCTTTTCATATTTTGACTGAAATCATGCCAATTGTACATTACGCAGTAGATTTTCATGCCGGTGGAGCCAGCCGATTCAATGCGCCACAAATTCGCCTTACACAACATAATGAAGAACTAAAAGTACTGGCTGATGTTTTCAACGCCCCATTTACTTTGTATTCCAAAAATATTTCGGGTTCATTTAGGAATGCCAGCGAAAAATTAAATGTGAAAATGCTGCTTTTTGAAGGTGGAAAATCCCTGGATATCAATAATCATATAGCAGATGAAGGTGTTAATGGAGTGAAACGATTGCTTTCCCATCTTGACATGTTAGATCCAAAACATAATGTGATCCAACAAAAAACGCCAACCATCTATATTGAGAAATCGGGATGGGTCAGAGCCAAATGTTCCGGTTTATTACACGATTACAATACCATAGGCACCTTTCTGAAGAAAGGTTCAGTCCTGGCAACCATAACGGATCCTTATGGAAAATTTGAACGAAAGGTAAAAGCACCAAATGATGGCTACGTAATAAACGCCAATCTTTCGCCTATTGTATATGAAGGCGATGCCATTTATCACATGTCAAATACTGCGGAAAATGGAGAGGAATAAAATCCGTTTTCAGTGAACACTCCTTTTAGTAATCAAAACCATTTTAGAAAAACAAAAACCTAACATTTATCATATTTTTTATCGTTTTATCCCGGTAGTTTTGACTAAAACTACTACGTATGCTATTCTGGAAAAAATTATCCCAAAAAGAAAGACAAGAGCGCATTCAAAAAGCGTTGAACGAAAACGTGAATTTTGCCCATGATGCTTCTTTGGGTTATCCTGCGTCTAAATTAGACGGAAAAGTATTCAATAGTGATGCGCCTTTCCTGAAAGATGCTCCTACTATCCAATCCTATGTTGCCAATCCCAACCATATTGGATGCCACACCCTTGGTACTTCCGAAAAAGCATTCAAAGGAACTCAGGAAATGGAACGGGAAGTCTTAAATGTTCTTGCCGTGGATATTTTCAAAGCACAACCCGATTCTTTTGACGGCTACATTGCTCCCGGCGGAACGGAAGCAAACATACAAGCCATCTGGATGTATCGCAATTATTTTATGTATAAACTGAATGCAAAACCCGATGAAATAGCAATTATTGCTTCAGAAGATACGCATTATTCCATTCCGAAAGCGGCCAATTTATTAATGCTCGATTGGTTAAAAATCCCTATTGATTTTAAAACTCGTGTCATTGATGTTTTTTCACTTGAAAATATCATTATCAATGCAAAAGAACGAGGGAAAAAATATTTCATCGTAGTTTCAAACATGGGAACAACCATGTTTGGTGCCGTAGATAATCCGGACGATTATATCCAGATACTGGAAAAACACCAGCTGACATACAAATTGCACATTGATGGAGCTTATGGCGGATTCGTATATCCGTTTAGCAATAAAAATTGCAATATCAATTTTGAGAATCCAAAAATCAGCTCCATAACCATTGACGCACACAAAATGCTTCAGGCTCCATATGGAACCGGCGTGTTTATTTGCCGAAAAGGTTTGATCGAAAACGTACTGACCAAAGAAGCTGAATATGTCGAAGGAATGGATTTGACGCTTTGTGGAAGTCGCTCCGGGGCAAATGCAATAGCAGTATGGATGATATTGTTTACCTACGGTCCTTTTGGATGGTGTGAAAAAATACGCGTTTTACAAATGCGAACCGAGTGGTTATGTCAACAGTTAGATGAATTAAATCTGGCTTATTTCAGGGAACCGTATATGAACATTGTAACCATTCCTTCAGAACACATCACTAAAGCATTGGAAGAAAAATACGATTTGGTCCCTCAAAAACACGGTAATGGCAATCAATGGTATAAAATTGTGATTATGGACCACGTTGAAGTGGATCATTTATGTACTTTTATAATCGATTTAAAAGCTACCATTCATGCTAAAAAAGGAATTACGACTAAAATACAAAACATTACGGAAGCAACTTTCTGAAAATGAGTTGGAGGAAATGAGTTTGGCAATTGCCAATAAACTGCTGAAACTTCCTGTTTGGGAGAAAAACTATTTTCATATTTTTTTGCCCATAACGGAACATCAGGAAGTAAATACCGAATTTATGCTGCATCTGCTTTCCGGTAAAGACAAGGAAATCATTATTTCTAAAAGTGATTTTGACTCTAGAAAAATGACCCATTTTTTGCTTACGGACAATACCAAAATCAAGAAAAACGAATACAACATCCCGGAACCTGTTGACGGAATTAAAGTTCCTTCCAATCAAATTGATGTCGTTTTTGTCCCGCTTTTGGCTTTCGATAAAAAAGGACATCGTGTGGGTTACGGAAAGGGCTTTTATGACAAATTTTTGTCTGAATGCAAACCGGATACAATCAAAATTGGGCTTTCCTATTTTGAAGCCGAAGAATCAATCACAGATATTTTTGAAGATGATATTCAATTGAATTTTTGCGTTACGCCAAATTCAATTTATTCGTTTTAGTTTTTTATCCGTACTTTCGCAGCGGATAAAACCAAATTAAACTATGAAAATATTTAAAAATTCTAGATTCGCAATAACTATTCTAGTTGCCGTATTTGCGATTTCATTATCAAACTGTTCTATTCACACAAGAACGGGCACGAACAGAACTTCTTATAAGGCCAAAAAACTTCCACCAGGACAAGCAAAAAAAATATATGGTGGAAAAAGCGCTAAACGGTATGCACCTGGACACAACAAATAAAAAAAAGACCTATTTCAAGTTATGAAATAGGTCTTTTTTATTTTTATGAAAGTTAAATCTATTTGTGATGAAATGCTTTTTTATTGAAAAAAATCAAGATTCCTACACCAGTGGAAATCGCCATATCGGCAATGTTGAAAATCGCGTTGAAAAAAGTAAAATTTCTTCCTCCCCAAATTGGTACCCAATTAGGTAAATCTCCCTGCCAAAAAGGAAAATAAAACATATCGACTACTTTGCCGTGAAACCATGTTCCGTAAGGTCTGTCTGTAAACAATGTGGCCAGTTGCTGTTGACTGTCATCAAATATAACTCCGTAAAAAACAGAATCAATTATATTTCCAAAAGCTCCTGCAAGGATTAATGCAATTGCTACAATTAAGTAATTAGAGCTGTGTTTTCTTTCCACAGAATCCCACAACCAGTATCCAATTCCACCAACGGCTACTAATCTAAAAAGAGTCAGAAATAATTTCCCGTAAACTCCGGGAATTACGGTACCCCAAGCCATTCCTTCATTTTCGATGAAAAGAATTTTAAACCATTTGAATACTTCAACTTCCTCGCCTAAAATAAAATTAGTTTTGATGTATATTTTTGAAACTTGATCAACAAGTAATATAATAAAAATAAGTAGATACGCTTTTCGTAATGACATTTTATAAATTTTAATGGCGCAAAAGTAACAATTTAATCAAAAAAAACGCTCCCTTAGGAGCGTTAAATATTACACAACAAGTGGTTTATCTTTGCAAATTTTTTGCTTCGATGCTCATTGTAGCGTGAGGAACGATTTTCAATCTTTCTTTCCCAATTAATTTACCTGTAACTTTACATACACCGTATGTTTTATTTTCTACACGGAAGAGTGCATTCTTCAAATCACGAATAAACTTTTCCTGACGAATCGCCAGTTGTGAGTTTGCTTCTTTGGACATGGATTCACTTCCCTCTTCGAATGCTTTGAAAGTTGGCGATGTATCGTCAGTACCATTATTCAAATCATTCATGTAAGCACTTTTTATCAAATCTAAATCTGCTTGTGCTTTTTGTATTTTGTTAAGTATTATCACTTTGAACTCCGCTAAATCAGCGTCAGAGTACCTTGTAGCTTCATCTACCATTTTGTGTTATTTTGAAATTAATATCATTGTTTTTATTTCGTCAAATTCAATTTCCGTACCGTTTTCTATTTCATCTACAAAAACCAATTCACTGGTTAATGTTTCCGATTTAATATAGTCTACATTTTTAAGAATTGCTTGTTCCAAAAGTCCATTTCTTTTCAATTGAACTTTAATTTTATCAGTAACTTCAAATCCTGAATCTTTACGGATATTCTGAATTCTGTTTACCAATTCTCTTGCAATCCCCTCTTGTTTCAACTCCTCAGAAATTGTAATATCAAGCGCAACCGTTATTCCGTTAGCGTTGGCAACAAGCCAACCTTCAATATCTTGTGATGTTATTTCTACATCTTCTAAAGTTAAAATTACGTTATTTCCTGCAATAACAATATTTAGACTTCCTTCCTTATCCAATTGAGCAATCTGTTCCTTAGAAAATCCCTGTATTTCTTTGGAAATCAATCCCATATCTTTTCCAAAACGAGGTCCAAGTGCCTTAAAATTAGGCTTAATTTGTTTCACCAAAACACCCGAAGCATCGTCCAAAAGTACGATTTCTTTTACGTTTACCTCTGCTTTTATAAGGTCAGAAACGGCCTCGATTTCAGCTCTCTGATTCTCGTCAAGTACTGGTATCATTACCTTTTGCAACGGTTGACGGACCTTTATCATTTCCTTTTTTCGGAGTGACAAAACCAATGATGAGATGGTCTGTGCCTTCTGCATTTTGCTTTCTAACATTTTATTAACATAGTTTTCAACCGAAATTGGGAACTCTGCCAAATGTACACTCTCGTATTTTTCCGACTGTGTTGCTACTGTTAAATCTCTGTAAAGTTTATCCATAAAGAATGGAGCAATAGGTGCGCCTAGTTTACTTATGGTCAACAAGCAAGTATATAAGGTTTGATAAGCTGCGATTTTGTCCTGCGCATATTCCCCTTTCCAGAAGCGTCTTCTGCACAAACGTACGTACCAGTTACTCAAGTTTTCCTGTACAAATTCAGAGATGGCACGAGCTGCTTTCGTTGGTTCATAATCCGCATAAAAACCATCCACATCTTTCACCAAAGTATTCAATTCTGAAATAATCCATTGGTCAATTTCAGGTCTTTCATTTACTGGAATTTCAGCTTCCGCAAAAGTAAAACCATCAATATTGGCATATAAACTAAAGAACGAATACGTGTTGTATAAAGTTCCGAAGAATTTACGTCGAACCTCAGCGATTCCCTCTAGGTCAAACTTCAAGTTATCCCAAGGATTCGCATTCGATATCATATACCAACGCGTAGCATCAGGACCGTATTCTTTTAATGTTTCGAATGGATCTGCCGCATTTCCTAAACGTTTAGACATTTTTTGTCCGTTTTTGTCCAAAACCAATCCGTTAGAAACTACATTTTTGTACGCTACTTTATCGAAAACCAAGGTTCCAATAGCATGCAACGTATAAAACCAACCACGCGTTTGATCCACTCCTTCTGCAATGAAATCAGCTGGGAAATCTTTGTTTTGGTCAATTTTATCTTTGTTTTCAAATGGATAATGCCATTGTGCATAAGGCATTGAACCCGAATCAAACCAAACGTCAATCAAATCAGCTTCCCGTTTCATCGGTTTGCCAGAAGCAGAAACCAAAGTAATTTCATCAACTACATTTTTATGCAAATCAACTAAATCGTAATTTGTTTCCGCCATATTCCCAATTTCAAAACCTTTGAAAGGATTTTCTTTTTGGAAACCTGCAGCGATAGATTTTTCAATTTCGTTGTATAATTCTTCTACAGAACCAATCAGAATCTCTTCTCCCGAAGCGTCGGGACCGACTTCGGTTCTCCAGATTGGCAAAGGAATTCCCCAATATCTTGAGCGCGATAAATTCCAGTCATTGGCATTTTTCAACCAATTCCCAAAACGTCCTTCTCCAGTAGCTTTTGGCTTCCAGTTGATGGTTTCGTTCAAGTCAAACATTCTGTCTCGAACCTCTGTGATTTTTATAAACCAAGAATCCAAAGGATAATACAAAATAGGCTTATCTGTTCTCCAGCAATGTGGATAACTGTGGACATATTTCTCTACTTTAAACGCTTTATTTTCTTCTTTTAATCGAATGGCGATTTCAACATCTACCGAACGTTCCGGTGCTTCACCTTCGTTATAATATTCGTTTTTTACATATTTACCGGCATATTCTCCCACGTGCGAAGTAAATTTTCCTTGTAAATCTACTAACGGAACCGGAGTTCCATTTTCGTCCAAAACTAACATTGGCGGAACTTCTGGTGTAGCTTCTTTGGCTACCTTTGCATCATCAGCACCAAAAGTAGGCGAAGTATGCACGATTCCTGTTCCATCTTCTGTAGTCACAAAATCCCCTGAAATTACTCTAAAAGCATTTTCTGGATTTTGATAAGGCAATGCAAATTGCAGCAATTGTTCGTATTTTATTCCAACTAAATCAGCTCCTTTACATTCTGCCAAAACCTGATACGGAATTTTCTTGTCGCCTTCTTTGAAATTTTCAAAATCAGCTGGTTCACTACTTTCGAAGAAACCTTTCCCAAATTGTTTTCCAACTAAATTCTTAGCCAAAATCAATGTTGCCGGACGGAACGTATATTGATTGAATGTTTTCACTAAAGCATATTCGATTCTTGGACCTACAGTCAAAGCTGTATTACTTGGCAAAGTCCAAGGTGTAGTCGTCCAAGCCAAGAAATAGATTTCATCTAAATCTAAAGCTTCTAATTTGTAATGCTGCAAGTTTTTTGAAGTGATATAATCGTAAAACTTAGAGAACAATAATTCTTTATGTTCCTCAATCACTTTAAATTGCGCCACAACAGTTGTATCTGTTACATCTCTATAACTTCCCGGCTGATTCACTTCATGCGAAGATAATCCTGTTCCTGCTTTTGGAGAATACGGTTGAATGGTGTAACCTTTGTACATCAAATCCTTGTTGTAGATTTGTTTCAAAATCCACCAAACCGTTTCCATATATTTGGATTTATAGGTCACATACGGATCTTCCATATCAACCCAATATCCCATTTTTTCGGTCAAATCATTCCATACGTCCGTATAACGCATCACGGTTTTTTTACACGCTTCGTTGTATTCTTCGATGGAAATGGTTTTTCCTATATCTTCTTTGGTAATCCCTAATTCTTTTTCAGTACCTAATTCCACAGGCAAACCGTGAGTATCCCAACCTGCTTTACGCTTCACTTGAAACCCTTTTTGAGTTTTATATCTGCAAAAAATATCTTTAATAGCACGCGCCATTACGTGATGAATTCCCGGTAATCCATTTGCCGAAGGCGGACCTTCAAAAAATACGAATGGTGGGTTACCCTCGCGAGTGGTTACGCTTTTCTCGAATATGTTTTCTTTCTTCCAAAAATCCAGAACTTCTGACGCCACAGATGGTAAGTCAAGTCCTTTGTATTCAGTAAATTTTGTGCTCATTTTATCCTTTTCTAAATCGAGGTGCGAAAGTAAGGAATTTTGAATAAAAGAAAGAAAAGATGAGAGAAAATAGACAAAATTGAGAAGAGAATTCGATAAAACTCTACATAAAACCGACAATAGTCCATTTTAGGAGAAAACTTCTCTTAAAACGTCCAAAGATTTTGGTTTTTTAATTTCTTAATTTCTATCAAATTTTATAAAGTGTCTTTGTTTTTAAAGACTTTGTATTCACTTCAAATTCTTATGAAATTAAAGCATTTAACCCCTATTTATCATCATCATCCAGTTCGAAAAAATCATTAACTGATTTTCCAAACACCCTTGATAATTTTAGCGCCAGAACTGATGATGGAACAAAACGATTGGTTTCTATTGAATTTATAGTTTGCCTGGAAACTCCTATTTTTACTGCTAATTCCTCTTGTGTTAAATTTAAAATGGCGCGTTCTACTTTTAGTCTATTCTTCACTATACGCTTTTTTTAACTTCCTGAAAGCAAGAATCTGAATAGTTAGCAAAAGTCCTAAAACTGCAACATCTTTACTTCCATCCATTTTAGGAATTGAAGAGAAACTAGCTACAATAGCCAAGTTAATAAAAGGCATCGTTAAATAAACTATCACTGCTCCTAGAACTGCATAATTGTAGGATTGCATTCGGAGTTTTAAAATTAACTCATCTTCAATTTTTTCTTTTGAAATTGAAATTATGAGCAATCCTACAATTGCTGTTGAAATAGCTATTCTTTTAATTAAATCGTTGTATTTATATTCCTCTAAATAAATCTCAAGCAGGATTGATGAAATCATTGAAACAATGAATACTACCAAACCATAAATTTTAAATTTATAAGGCAGCTGGAAACCTGTAATGTTATTAATACTTTCGATATCTCCTTGTGTTTTTGATTTTAGTTCCATAAAGTTAATTAGTTAAAGCCTGCTTTCCATAAAGAACAGCAAACTAGATTAAAAGACAAATATACTTTACTTTTTGATGCGAAATTAAATTTTAATAGAAAATTTAATCTTTAAGAGAAAACTTCTTTTAAAACGTCCAGAGATTTTGGTTTTTTGAATCCGTCAAGGTGATAACTATAATAATCAATTAATATCTTCAAAACAATTTGCCTTTCAATGACATGAAATATTTTTTGATCATTATCGAATTTTAAATCGATCAATTTTTTAAACAAATTAGTTTCATGTTCGGTAAGTGAACTGATGGCGTGGAAAGGCGTAAAAACACCTTCGGTCATTTCGAAAAAAGGCATATCAATATCGGAAATATCGGGATAGAAACCGAGGTATTTTGTGGTTTCCAACATTAAAATCAAATGAAAATTAGCAATTTCGTCGTGATTATCCAACCAATGCAAGGCGGTTTCTAAAAACGTAAATAAGTGTTCGTTTTTTTCTTCTTCGTGAATAGAATGGTGCAGAATTTCGGAAATAAACATCACGATTGTGCTTTTGTAAATATCCGAATGTATCGCATGAAAAGAAGACGCAATTTTAATCTCCTTGAAATTTTCTAAGGTACCTTTGTTTTTATGAACAGCTTCTATTTCAAGAATAGTCATCGGTTGAAAATACGCAATTTTTTGATTGGATTTTCGACTTGAGAAAGCATCCCGAACAAAATAGGATTTCAAACCATGGGAAAGTGTAAAGCATTTCACAATCAAGCTTTTCTCTTGGAATTTTAAGGACGAAATGACGATGGCTTTGGTTTTAACTAACACAATTTTAATTTAAAGATTGAAAAATTAAAGATTGAAAAATTCATTCTTCTTAATTACCTGATTATCATTACTTTTTTAACTTTGGTTTCCACCCCGTCTTGCGCCGAAATAAAAATCATATACACTCCTGAAGCCACTTTGTATTTTCCAAAAGCAGTAGTATCCCATTCTATTGTTCCTCCTTCTGATATTTTTTCGAAAACAAGATTTCCTTCAATATCCGTGATTTTTATATTGGCTTTATCGAGTAATCCCGAAATTTTAACGGTTCCTTGATAATCAGGCCGTACAGGATTTGGATACACAAAAGCATTGCTTAAATCATCATTTGCAGCAGTCGAGACTCCTTTGAAAGAAACTAAACCTTTAGCAGTTGCTATAAAAACTTCGCCTGTCACGCTGTTTATATCAATGTCATTTATAACATTACTAGGCAAAGGCGAATTGTTTGTTGTAAAATGATATTTGGTTTCCTGTCCGCTTGGTGAGACTAAAAACACACCCGAATCCGCGGTTCCAATCCATTTGTTATTGGATCCGTCAACAACAATATCCGTAATAAATTGTTCGTAAAGTAACTCTTGCGCCAGATTATCTTCTAAAATAATGATGGGACTAGTAGTTAATTTATCATCCGTCAAGAAGCTTCCAACATTAGGCAAAATTCGCAAGCCTTTTGTAGTTCCTATCCAAAGTTGGTTTCTGGTATCTACAGCAACGACCCTTGCATCAGCAATTGGCAAATTGCCAGTATCAGCTCCCGATGTGATTTTTTTAAATCTATTGTTGTTTTCGTTAAAACCTATAACTCCATCTTTATTAGTGGTTAGCCATTTAGTCCCATTTTTATCGATTGTCATTCTCCCATAACTGCATTTTTCAGGATCAATTAGTATTGGTTTTGTAGAGAAACTTTGCCATGCTCCATCTGCCTTTAAAACTTTTATACCGTTATTGACCAAACTATTATTGACCCATAAATTTCCCGATTTGTCAAACACAGCTCCGTTTATTCTCACATCATTAAAATAATTTGGTATAAATGAAATCTGCTCTAGCCCACTATTTTTTTGGTTATATAAAACTGATGGCGTATCATTTTCCATCTTTAACAAACCAGAGTAAGAGGAGCCAATATAAACTTCATTCTCATCATTAGGATTCACGATAATTCTCACTAATGATTTTGCTCCAAGAACTTTCTCATAAGGAATATTTAACCATCCCGAAGCATTGTATTTACTTATGCCAAAATCATCTAAATCGTACGGATTATAATCCACATTATAATCGCCATAAACTGTCCAAAGTGAATTTGATGTAGCTTGGATTGCAAATATATTATTCCTTAAAGGTCCAATTGGAGTATTATTTTCAAAAATTGCAGTTGAAGAAAGAGAAGTCGTAATCATCCCGTCTTCTTTTGTCCCAATAAAAATCGTGTCCCCTATAATTGTCGAACAAGTAAAAGTCGGATTACTTTCGGTAATTTGGTTCGTATTTATTTGGCGAATGAGCATCATTTGACTATTGTAAATATAAATGCTATTTACAGTTGTTACCAACAAATAATTAGCTTTGGCTCTCATGTCTAATGAAGGTTGCGCAAGAGCTGTATATCCTAAAAAAGTATTGAAATTAGAATCGTATTTGTGAATGTATCCTGCAGTATTAACAGCAAATAAATCCATACCAAAAATTGTTATACCCGACCAACTTCCTGTCCCAATCAACTCCCATTGCTTATAATCCACTAAGTTTTTATTGGAAATAGCGGCTCTTCTTATCCCTGTATTTGACGCGGCATATATAAACCCATTGTGTATTGTAGTTTGTGATATGCTTATTTCTGCACCATTAGTACCAATGAAATAAGTGTCGCCAAACTGCAAAGTGGCCAAGTTGAACTGAACAATTCCAAAATCACAAGAGACATAAACAATGCCTTCAAATTCCATGAAATGATTGATTTTTTTTATGTTTGGAGGAAGTTGTTTGTTAATAATATCAACTACATTCAGCATACTGCCATCCGCTTCATTTATGACAATCATCAAGCCATTTTCATAACCAACTACTGTTTTATTGAAGATCTCGCTATGATATACCGATGAAATTGTCTCCCCAGAAAGGCCGTCGACAGTATTGGTGGTTTTAATTTGACCTGTTGCAGTATTTTTAGAAAATAATGCATTTTCAGAAGCCGCATAAATTGTAGTCGAAGATGCAGAAAGATCCGTGATTTCATTATAAGAAAAATAGCCCTGCCACAAGAAATTGTTCTGGGCAAAACCCAACTGTAATGTAAGTAATACTACAAAATGTAAAAGCCTATTTTTCATTATTTGCCTAAATATTGGTATACAAATATAACATAAAGGATTTTAGATTGCAGATTTCATCTCACAAGAGAATTTAAAAAAACCTTCTCCCGAACAAACGGAAGAAGGTTTTGAAATGATTTTAGATTGCAAATTTCACAAATCATAAATCGTTGCCCGAGCCAGAATGGCGAACAGGCGAAGCAATCAATAATCTAAAATCAAAAACAATATTATACCACCCCTTGAGCTAGCATAGCATCAGCTACTTTTACAAATCCTGCAATGTTTGCTCCTTTTACATAGTCAACATATCCAGTTTCATCAGAACCATATTTCACACAAGAAGCGTGAATATTCAACATAATTCCTTTCAATCTTTCGTCTACTTCTTCAGAACTCCAGCTCAATCTTAATGAGTTTTGAGACATTTCTAAACCTGAAGTTGCAACTCCACCAGCATTTGATGCTTTTCCTGGAGCAAATAATAATTTTGCTTTTTGAAATACAATTACTGCATCCGGTGTAGTTGGCATATTTGCTCCTTCAGCAACACAGATACATCCTTGAGCTACTAAAGCTTTTGCTTCCTCTTCATTCAATTCGTTTTGAGTGGCACATGGTAATGCAATATCACATTTCACATCCCAAGGACGTTTCCCCGCAACATATTTTGCATTTGGATATTTAGTTACATAATCACTGATTCTACCTCTTAACTCATTTTTGATTACCATTACGTGAGCTAGTTTTTCTGCATCAATTCCATCAGCATCATAAATATATCCTGCAGAATCTGACATAGTAACTACTTTTCCACCTAATTGAGTTGCTTTTTCAGTAGCATATTGCGCCACATTTCCTGAACCAGAAACTGCAACTGTTTTTCCTGTAAAGCTATCTCCTTTTGTAGCCAACATACTTTGTGCAAAATATACCGCTCCGTAACCTGTAGCTTCTGGTCTGATTAATGATCCCCCAAAAGAAATTCCTTTACCAGTTAAAACACCTGTAAATTCATTTCTGATTCTTTTGTATTGACCAAACATATAACCTACTTCTCTTCCTCCAACACCAATATCTCCAGCAGGAACATCTGTATCAGCACCAATATGTTTACACAATTCTGTCATGAAACTTTGGCAAAAACGCATTACTTCATTATCCGATTTTCCTTTTGGATCAAAATCAGCTCCTCCTTTTCCACCACCCATTGGCAATGTAGTCAAACTGTTTTTGAACGTTTGTTCAAAAGCTAAAAACTTCAAAATACTTAAATTTACTGAAGGGTGAAAACGAAGCCCTCCTTTATATGGTCCAATAGCTGAATTCATCTGAATACGATACCCTCTATTTACTTGAGTTTCACCTTTATCATCAATCCAAGTTACGCGGAACATAATGATTCGATCTGACTCGACCATTCTTTCCAAAAGCATTTTGTTTTGGTATTTTTTATTTTGTTCTATAAAAGGAATTACTGTTTCAGCAACTTCTAAAACTGCCTGCATAAATTCCGGCTCGTTCGGATTCTTTTTAGCAACCGATTCGATAAAAGTAGTAATACTTTGTGACATGATTAATAGATTATTAACGTTTAAGAAAACGTTTTCGTTAGTGACCACAAATATACGTCTTCTATGAATATTGCATCCATTTTTTTTATTTTATCAATAGAATTATCTTTTTATTAAGCAAATAACAAGAAATCCTCTTCTTAAACGTTATTAATCCAGAAAACGGTATAGTTTTCGTAATCAAACAAGAATTTGTTTACTTATTTTTAAATTTTATTTTTTTTATTTAATGAGTGATGTTTTTATATATTTGTGAAGATTTGAAAATTTAAATCATAATGATTAAACACTTACTAATACTTTTATTCATCCTATTGAGTTTTTCTCATCATTCAAATGCACAATTTGGATTCTCCCATGAGATAGGTGTTATTGCTGGGCCTATAGCCTTTCAATCTGACTATGGAGAACGCCACGATTTAAAAACTAATGCAGGAAATACAGGAATTGGAGTTGGTATTATTCATTATATAAATTTTTCTTACAGAGCTGATTGTAATTGTTACACTCCGGAAACTTATTTTAACGATCATTTCAAATTAAGAACTGAACTATCTTATAACCAAACCGAATTGAAACATTTTGGACGATGGGTAGAAGGTAAGCCCTCATCAGGCAAAGAGCAACTAAAAGCAATGTACGGAAGCACTGCCATTACCAATGTAGGAATGCAATTAGAATATTTCCCTTTAAGCATCCGTGATTTTACAGCAACAATTGGAAAATTAGGACCGTTCGTAAGTCTTGGAGCTCAATTCAGTTATTATAATGCCAAAGCATCTTCAACTATGGGACCTTTAGGAATTCCAAGGACTACCTTCCCTAAATATTTAACCCCGACTGATGGTCGCCCATACGGTTTTTCTACCGAGGGAGGCTCGGTTTGGTCAGTGATTTCAAGTGTGGGAACCCGTTATAAATTAAGCCCATTAAGGGATTTGATGGTCGATTTAAGATTTCAGTATTTTTTCTCCAATTGGGTTGACGGTTTAAATCCTAATCCAGCTATTTACAAAGAAAACAAAGCTAATGACTGGTTAGTTTGGTTTAATTTTGGTTACATTTATTATTTACAATAGTGGAAATACAATTAATATAAAAAACAAAATCCCAATTCTAATACCGACACTTCGGGATAGAATTGGGATTTTTTATTCTCTCCAAAACATATCTGAAGGAGAGAAAAATATTTTAATAAATTAAGCCAAAGCTTGTTTCAAATCCTCAATTAGATCTTCCGCATCTTCTATACCTACGCTCAATCGAACCAGATCATCTGTAATTCCAATTTCTTTTCTTTTTTCTTCCGGAATCGAGGCGTGAGTCATCAAAGCGGGATGATTTGCTAACGATTCTACTCCGCCTAAAGATTCTGCCAAAGTGAAAACTTTCAGATTCTCTAAAAATTTAATGGCATCCTCTTTTTTGCCTGAAGCAAAAGTAAAGGAAACCATTCCTCCAAAACCACTCATTTGCTTTTTTGCAATTTCATGATACGGATGACTTGGCAATCCTGGATAATATACCCTTTTTATTTTTGGATGATTGTCTAAAAATTCTACCACTTTTTCTCCATTTTCACAATGTCTTTGCACGCGTAAATGCAGTGTTTTTATTCCTCTAAGAACCAAAAAACTATCCATTGGCCCAAGAGTAGCACCTGTAGCAAATTGTTGAAAATGCAATTGTTCGCCCAGCGCTTCGTCTTTTACAATCAACGCACCAGCAATAACATCAGAATGCCCGCCAAGATATTTCGTTGCGGAATGCATCACAACATCAGCTCCTAAGTCTAAAGGTTTTTGCAAATATGGAGTCGCAAAAGTATTATCTACAGCAAAAAGGATTTTCTTTTCTTTTGTGATTTTGGCGATTTCTTGAATATCTGCCAATTTCATTAGCGGGTTTGTTGGTGTTTCTACCCAAACTAACTTTGTGTTTTCGTTGATTAATGACTGGAACTTCTCCATATCATTCATATCAACAAAGTGGAATTTAATTCCCGAATCTTTATAAATACGGGTAAACATTCTGTAAGTACCGCCATATAAATCATCCATGGCTATGATTTCATCACCGGATTTAAAAGAACGTAAAAGACAATCTGTGGCAGCTAATCCAGACGAAAAAGCTAAACCTCGTGTTCCGTTTTCAATACTTGCTAATGCATTTTCAAGTGCCGATCTTGTAGGATTTGCAGCCCTGCTATATTCATAATCTGGATTTAATGGTTTACCGGGACTTGTCTGTACAAATGTTGAAGTTTGATACACCGGAGGCATAACGGCTCCTGTACTTGGATCATGATGCTGACCACCGTGAATGGCTTTTGTATTGAATTTCATATGTGTTAAATTTTAAAGTGCGAAATTGTTTCACAAATTTACCCTTTAATTTATTCTATCCAAGCCGCAAGTTGATACCTTTGTATTTAATTAACATTTTTGAGATGAAACACATTATAATTTTTGCCGTACTGCTTATTTCAATGACTCGTTGCTCTAAAGAATTAACTTTTGAAGACCAATTTTTTCAGAAAAAAACAATTTTGCCTTGCAAAAAAGAGTGTCCTCAAATCAGTGTGCGGATTCCGGTCGCAAAAGACGTTCCGGTCGTAGCTGACAGCATCAATAAAAAAGTATTTTCTGTTTTGAAAGAGATTATTTATTTTGGCGAAAAGCCTTATACATCGACTGATTACAAAGGACTGCTTGCTTCGTTTATTGGCTCCTACGAAAAACTGCAGAAAGAATACCCAAAGGATGTTTTTGGATGGGAAGCAAAAATTGAAGGAAGTGTAAAATATCAGTCCGACAGTATTTTAAATATCGAAATCAAGCATTACACTTATACTGGTGGTGCTCATGGCTATCAAGGTTTACGTTCTTTGATTTTTGATCCGGAAACGGGAAAATCGATTCCAACCAATAAATTATTTAAAGGCAGAAATGCGTTCAAGGCTTTCGCCGAAAAGAAATTCAGAGCCAAATATAAAATTCCTGAAAACCAACCCATAAACGCAACGGGATATCAATTTGAAAACGAAAAATTCGAACTTCCCCAAAACATTTTTTACACAGACAAAGGCCTGCTTTTACATTACAACCCTTATGAAGTAGCCTCTTATTCTGATGGACCGAAGGAACTATTGTTGTCTTATAATGAAGTGAACGAATATTTGGCAATTAAATAGTGAATGGTCTTTAAAAAATATTTTAAAGACCAAACAGTATTTTTATAAGGATTGCCTAGCCCCCGTTAACAGTGAAAACCCTTTTACTTTTTTCTTTAAAAAGTAAAAGATTGCAACGAATAGCGGGACACGAGCGAACCGACCTGACGAAGTAAAATAGCTCCTAAATAAATTTTCGAATATTCATCATAATCCCAATGTGGAGTCCTTCATGGAAATTACTGAAAGCCATAGCATCCTCAGCATTTCTCAAAACATGATCGCCGGTTGAAGTGGTATATTCCATGTAGTTTTTAAAAATTTTATTGTCATAATCCACTTTGGTTTGATTAATGGTTTCAAACAATAAAGATTTAATTTCATCCACTTCAGCTTGTGTAGCGATATGTTCCGGCTTGGTTCCCTTTTTGTATTTCTCAACCAAATCATCAGAAATCATCATGGGCAAACCAGAAAGCTTATACACTAACATTTGTTGTGCCACGATAATGTGTCCAATATTCCAAATCAAATTATTGCTGAATCCTTCCGGAATCGTGTTGAGTTGGTCAAGATTATATCCCGATAGAAATTTTGAAACCATATTTCTGCTTGTGGCACTGACGTCGAATAATTGATTCATTTTTTATTTTTTTGATAAAAATAATCATTTTCAGTGTCAAATGAATTTTCTTTGCACAAAGAAATCGCTATTTACATGGACATAATATACTATCTCGCTTCTTGCGACACCTGCAGAAAAATTATAAAATCATTACCTAAAGAACATGATTTTAAATTTCACGACATCAAACAAGACCCAATTACTGTAAAAGAACTGGAACAAATGCGCGAGCTTTCGGGCAGTTACGAAGCTCTTTTCAGCAAAAAAGCAGTGCTATATAAATCGATGGATTTAAAAAATAAATCCTTGACCGAAGAGGATTATAAAAAATATATTCTGGAACATTATACGTTCCTGAGCCGCCCAGTTTTTATCATCAAAAACAAAATTTATATTGGCAACACCCAGCAAAATATGTTGCAGGTAATGAAAGCTTTGGCATAATGTCCAAAAGAAATCTAGCCCTTATTGGCGCCACCATTGTCTCCATAATTTACGGCGTTACGTTTACCATTGCCAAAGATGTCATGCCGTTGTATATTGACGCCTATGGTTTCATACTATTACGCGTAGGCGGTTCAGTGATTTTATTTTGGCTGGCATGGCTTTTTATGCCGAAGGAAAAAATCGCACTCAATGATTTTCCTAGAATTATTGCTGCGGCTTTCTTTGGTGTGGCTTTGAATATGCTAACTTTTTTCAAAGGATTGAGCCTTACTTCTCCCATTAGTGCTGCGGTAATCATGGTCTCGACGCCTATGATTGTCCTAACACTTTCGGCCATTATCATGAAAGAGCGCATGAAAAACCGCATGGTTCTGGGAATCGTTTTGGGTTTAATAGGAACCGCTTTTCTTATTCTTTACGGAAAATCAATTGGTAGTGCCACCAATGCCGGTATGGGAAATTTTCTGGTTTTGGTCAACGCCATTTCGTATGGATTTTATCTAATTATCGTCAAGAAATTAATGGATAAATACAATGCTTTTACGTTTGTAAAATGGATTTATTTGTTCGGTTTTATCATGGTTTTGCCTTTTGGCTGGAGCCAATTTCAAACCGTGAACTGGGCTTTGGTTCCAATTGATATTTGCTGGAAAATCGGCTTTGTGGTGGTTTTTTCGACTTTTCTGACCTATTTACTGAATTTGCTTTCGATGAAAGAATTAAAACCAACCACGGTTGCCGTTTTTATTTATTTACAACCTGTATTTGCTACCATTTTCGCAATTGGTTTAGGCAAAGACGAATTGAGTTTGGTGAAAATTGGTTCCGCAGTTTTGATATTTGTGGGTGTTTATTTGGTGACACAAAAAAAGAGTGTTCAGTAATCAGTGTTCAGTCGTTGATTTAGAATCTTATAATTTCAATCCATTTACAAGTCTAAACCTGTTTATAAAAAAAGCACTGAATACTAAAAACTGACCACTGACTACTTTTTTATTATCTTTGACCTCTTTTAGAAAATTATATGATACAATCAATGACGGGTTTTGGTAAAGCCACTTTGCAATTACCAACCAAAAAAATAACGGTAGAAGTAAAATCCTTAAACAGTAAAGGTTTGGATTTGAATGTGAGAATGCCTTCGCTGTACCGCGAAATGGAATTGGGTTTACGCAACCAAATTGCACTTAAACTGGAAAGAGGAAAAGTAGATTTTTCTATTTTTATCGAAAGCACCGCGGAACAAACTTCTACGAAAGTAAATGTGCCCATTGTAAAAGCATATATCAATCAGTTAAGAGAAGTTTATGCTGATGCTGATGAAACCGAACTAATGAAAATGGCGGTTCGCATGCCGGATACCATGAAAATAGAACGTGATGAAATCGACGAAAACGACTGGATTCAAATCCAAACTGTTATCGAAGAGGCGGTACAAAACATCTTGAACTTTAGAAGAGATGAAGGAATGTCTCTAGAAAAAGAGTTTCAATTGCGAATTGGCAATATTCGTCAGTATATGACCGAAGCTTTGGCACTTGATCCAGAACGCGTTCAAGCCATAAAAGACCGTTTGCAAACTGCAATTGCGGAACTAAAAGTAAATGTAGACGAGAACCGTTTCGAGCAGGAATTGATTTATTATTTAGAGAAATTAGATATCACCGAAGAAAAAGTACGTTTGACGAATCACCTGGATTATTTCCTGGAAACCATCAACGGAACCGAAGCTAACGGTAGAAAATTAGGTTTTATCACCCAAGAAATGGGACGCGAAATCAATACGATGGGTTCTAAATCGAATCATGCACAAATGCAAAAATTAGTCGTTCAGATGAAAGACGAATTGGAAAAAATCAAAGAACAGGTTTTAAATGTTTTATAAAAAATAGTAAGTAGCGACGCGATTCATCGCGTCTTTTTGCATAAAAATTAGAAGTGATTGCACATCTAAAACAACAACAATATAATGAGCACAGGAGGAAAATTAATAGTGTTTTCGGCACCTTCGGGGTCTGGAAAGACGACAATCGTTAGACATTTACTAGGAAAAGAAGATTTGAATCTGGAATTTTCGATCTCGGCCGCTTCTCGTGAGCCAAGAGGCGAGGAAGTAAACGGAAAAGATTATTATTTCATGTCGACCAAAGAATTTAAAAAACACATCAAAAACGAAGATTTTCTGGAATGGGAAGAAGTGTATCGTGATAATTTTTACGGAACGCTAAAAAGCGAAGTAGAACGCATCTGGGCCAAAGGAAAAAATGTGATTTTTGATATTGATGTTTCTGGCGGCTTGCGAATTAAACATAAGTTCCCAAATGAAACGTTAGCCGTTTTTGTAAAACCACCCAGTATTGACGAATTGAAAATCCGTTTGAAAAAACGATCTACCGAAAGTGACGATAAAATCAACATGCGCATTGCAAAAGCCTCTGTAGAGCTGGCTACTGCACCACAGTTTGATGTTGTTATAAAAAATTATGATTTAGACATTGCTTTGGAAGAAGCCTATCAATTGGTAAAAGATTTTGTAAAAGATTAAATTCATGAAAATAGGATTGTATTTCGGAACATTTAACCCCATTCATGTTGGCCATCTCATCATTGCTAATCATATGGCAGAGCATGCGGATTTAGACCAAGTTTGGATGGTAGTTACGCCTCACAATCCTTTGAAGAAAAAAAACACTTTGCTTGATGATTACCATCGCTTGCAGATGGTACATCTTGCCACAGAGGATTTTCCAAAAATAAAACCTTCGGATATTGAATTTAAATTGTCGCAACCTAATTATACGGTGAACACTTTAGTTCATTTACAGGAAAAATATCCCAATTATGAATTCTCTTTAATCATGGGAGAAGACAATCTCAAGTCTTTGCGCAAATGGAAAAACTACGAAGCAATCCTCGAAAATCATGAGATTTATGTCTATCCAAGACTGGAGGCCAAAGACCAACCAGGCGAAGCAGTTTCTTCAGAAGTAGCGAATTTAGAACTAAGAAACCATCCAAAAATTCATATGATTGATGCTCCTGTGGTCGAAATATCGGCTACTTTTATTCGGGAAAATATTAAGAAAGGAAAAAATGTTCAGCCGTTATTGCCTGCAAATGTTTGGGAATACATCGATCATAATAATTTTTACAAGAAGTAATTACCTCAAAACGGTTTTCAATTCCAGTTCAATTTTCTCAAAAATAGCACTCAAATTGTCATTTTTACCAGATAATAAAAACACTTCTGTACTTGGCATTTGCTTGCTATTCCATAACAACTCTATTCTTTTTTCTTCTATATAAATCTTTGCGTTTATATTCCAAACAACGGCTATTCCGGTATTTTTAGAAAGCATTTCGATCATTTCATATTCGGAAGGAATGATATAATTGGGAATCATTGAAGGTCTTTTTTTATTAAAAACATGGAGCCAAAATAATTTGATATGCGGAATTTGAGCATTATGGCTGAACCATTTCTGGTCGTTTAACCAATGTTCAATTGAGTCAAAATCTTCACTCTTAATCTTTGATTTTAATTCGGAAGCGTCAATATTTGTGGAACCCACAATAATCTGTTTGATTTCGCCCAGCTTCTTCTGAATCGTGTCAAACGTATCGTATTGTTTGGTAACAACTGCAAAATCGAGTTTTTTAGAATCGACCAATTCAAAAAGCACATCATTTTCATGAAAACTAAAATCGATGAATTCAAATTTTGAAAGTAGTGGCCTTCCCAAACTGCTCATCAAATGTTTGGAGATTCCTATAGAAATTAATCGATTGGCATTGAATGCTTTGGCTCGAAAACCATTTTCAACATTTTCTAATCGATCCAGTGCTTCAATGATTAAATTATTGAGTAACTTAGCATATTCGGTTGGTTCCACGCCTTTAGACTTTCTATTAAAAAGTTTATAACCTACATGCGCCTCTAACATTGATATTTGCTGACTTACAGCCGGTTGACTGATAAATAATTCTTTGGCAGCCAGAGAAAAATTACCATTTTTATAAACGGATTTAAACGTTCTGTACCATTCCAGATTGACCATGATATAAATATATTTATCACAAACATAATTTAAATTATTTTTACTAATAGCATATTCGCCGTAGATTTGTATAAAGAAAATTCAAGATGAAAAAAATCGCATTATTTGCATTACTAGTATTAACTGTGGGTTGCTTATCAGCAACGGCACAAAAAACAAAAAAAACTAAGATGAAAAAAGTATTATTCGTTCTAACTAGTCATGATAAATTAGGGAACACAGGAGAAAAAACAGGTTTTTGGATTGAAGAATTTGCTGCTCCCTATTATGAGTTAGCAGATAAAGGAGTGATGATTGATATTGCATCTCCGCTAGGAGGACAGCCACCAATTGATCCAAAAAGTTCAGATCCCTCTTCGGCTACTGAAGACACCAAAAGATTTGACAAAGATATTGAACTACAAGCTAAACTAAGTAAAACACACAAACTAGCCGATGTTAAACAAGCTGATTATGATGCTGTTTTTTATCCAGGAGGTCACGGTCCGCTTTGGGATTTAGCCGAAGATAAAAATTCAATTGATTTGATTGAGGCTTTTTACACCAATAAAAAACCAGTCGCTTTTGTATGTCATTCCCCTGGAGCTTTGAAAAATGTGAAAGTAAATGGTGAATATTTAGTAAAAGGTAAAAAAGTAACCGGATTCTCTAATACCGAAGAAGAAGCTGTAGGTTTAACTAAAGTAGTTCCCTTTTTATTAGAAGATGCTTTACAAACAAATGGAGCAACTTATTCAAAAGTAGGCGATTGGCAACCTTATGCAGTTGAAGATGGTTTATTAATTACAGGTCAAAATCCAGCTTCCTCTAAACTAGTAGCTGAAAAACTATTAAATCAATTAAATTCAAAAAAATAAAAGCATGTTAAATTTCGAATTATACAATCCTACCAATTTAGTTTTTGGGAAAGGGCAAATTGAAAAATTATCAACTTTAGTTCCAGAAGGAGCAAAAATCCTTTTGGCATATGGCGGAGGAAGCATTTTTAAAAATGGAATCCACGAACAAGTAATTAACAATTTAAAAGGTTTCGAAATCGTGGAATTCAGCGGAATTGAAGCGAATCCTCATTTTGAAACATTAATGAAAGCCGTTGCAATAGTCAAAGAACAAAACATTGATTTTATTCTAGCTGTTGGTGGTGGATCTGTAATTGATGGCGTTAAATTTATTTCGGCAGCAGCTAATTTTGATGGTAATCCAATTGATATTCTTCAAAAAAGGTTGTTGATTAAAGATCTATCTAAAGTAATTCCTTTTGGAACCGTTCTAACTTTGCCAGCAACAGGAAGCGAAATGAATTCAGGAGCAGTAGTTACTATCGAAGCCACTCAGGAGAAATTAGCGTTTGGCGGAAGCGCCTTATTCCCTAAATTCTCTATTTGTGATCCAACGGTGATTGCTTCTTTGCCAAAGAGACAATTACAGAATGGCGTTGTAGATGCTTACACCCACGTTTTAGAGCAGTATTTAACTTATCCGCACGAAGGTTATCTTCAAGATCGAATTGCAGAAGGTATTTTACAAACTTTAATCCAAGTAGGTCCTGACGTAGTTGAGAATCCTAAAGATTATGCTTTGGCTTCTAATTTTATGTGGAGCTGTACGATGGCTTTAAATGGATTAATCCAAAAAGGAGTCCCTTCGGATTGGGCAACACACATGATTGGCCACGAATTGACTGCATTATACGGAATTGATCATGCCAGAACTTTGGCCGTTGTTGGTCCAAATTTATACCGAGTAATGTTCGAAACCAAAAAAGGAAAATTAGCACAGTACGGAAAACGTATTTTTAATTTGACCGGAACTGATGACGAAATTGCAAATGAAGCAATTAACAAAACAGTTGAATTCTTCCACACAATGGGAATGGATACCAAATTATCTGATTACACGAAAGACTTCGAAAAAACTGCCGATTTTATCGTAAAACGTTTTGAAGAAAGAGAATGGAAAGCACTAGGTGAAAAACAGAATATTACTTTAGAAAAAGTAAAGGAAATTGTAGAAATGAGTTATTAATTTAATTGAATAAAGGCTAATTTAGCAGCCCGACTCCAAAAAATAAAAGGCGTTCTCATACTTGTTATGGGAGCGCCTTTTTAAATACTAAAACATAACTAACTAATTCAATTCGCACTATATTTGTTAAATATTTAATTTATAATTATTTAAAACGCAAAACCAATACACATATTGTGTTAAAAAATAAAATAGTTTAGATTAATTATCGATTATTGTGAATGATCTACACTAAAACCCTTTAAACTCAAGGATTCCAGATAAATTTTATCTGTTTAATTAATTTTTAAGTACTTTTGATTAAATTTAATAAAAAAATGGCCGAAAGTATAAAATTCGCAGTGATTGGTGGTGGAAGTTGGGCAACAGCGATTGCAAAAATGTTATGTGTAAATCTTTCCGAAATTTCTTGGTACATGCGTAATGACGCTGCTATTGAACACATTAAAACCTACAAACACAATCCAAATTACTTAAGTTCGGTTGAATTTGATACCAAAAAACTTAAACTTACCAATGACATAAATGAGGCTGTTGCTTATGCTGATTATATCATTTTTGCAATTCCATCTGCTTTCTTAGATGGTGAATTAAAAAAACTGACTGTTTCCTTAGAGGATAAAATCATTTTTTCAGCAATTAAAGGAATTGTTCCCGAAACGAGTCTGATCGTAGGCGAACATTTTCATGTAAAATACGACATCCCTTATTATAATATAGGCGTAATTACAGGACCTTGCCATGCAGAAGAGGTAGCGATGGAACGATTGTCTTATCTTACTATTGCTTGTGGCGATGAAGAAAAAGCAAAAGTTGTAGCTAAAAATCTATCCGGGAATTACATAAAAACTAAAATCACAGATGACATTATAGGAACCGAATATGCAGCAATGCTAAAAAATATTTATGCTATTGCAGCAGGAATGGCGCATGGATTGGGTTACGGCGACAATTTTCAGTCGGTTTTGATGAGTAATGGGATTAGGGAAATGAAAAAATTCATCAAAAAAGTCCATAAAATGAAACGTAATATCAATGATTCCGCCTATTTAGGTGATTTATTGGTAACCGGTTATTCTGTGTTTTCAAGAAATAGAATGTTTGGAAATATGATTGGCAAAGGCTACACCGTGAAAGCGGCAATGATGGAAATGAGCATGGTTGCCGAAGGATATTATGCCGTAAAAAGTGCCTATAAACTGAACCAGGGTTATGGTGCCAAAACACCAATTATAGATGCTGTTTATAATATTCTTTACGATGGACAAGATGCCAAGGCTGTATTTAAACAATTAACGGACAAACTGGATTAATACTTTTTTGTTCTTTCGACACAGGAGAAATCTCATGATCTGAATCACTTGATGGGATTCGCCAGGCCTCTTCGCTGTCCCTCGGGACTTCTGCGTCGAAATGACAAGATTACAAATATATTCTTATGAGCGAAAGATGGAAATATCAGATTAAGACTGGCGGTGGTTGGGGAATTTTTATGACTGTTTTTATGATTCTGTTTGAGATAAAACAGACTCCTTTTTTAGAGCAAGTTTCAAAACCAAGCTTTTATATTCGTGCTGTCGCTTATATTTCGGTTGGAATATTTATTTTAGGTTATTTCAACTGGAAAGCCAAAAACAAAAGACTCAATCAATAAATTACCTCACAATAACTCCGTCAACAAATAAAATTGGCACTTCTTCCACAAAGTCCTCACTGATGGAATGTGATTTGAAAATGAATTTTTTATCGTATAATTTGTCTCCAATAAAGAAAGTCAGCATGAATTCATTATTGAGTGCCAAGACACTTTTCTCTATCATTTCGATTTTCATTACTGAAACAGGAAGCACTTCGACAAAAGCGTGACGCAAAAGCGATGTTTTTTTCATTTCGCCATCAATAGTGCCAAAAGCTTTGGAAACTACCATGACACTTTCGATTAGAAAATCACTGTCATTTACCAAATAGGCATACCAAACTTTTTCCATAAAATCGTCGCTCCATTCTTGAACGGCAGCTAGGAAAACGTTTTCTACTTCGGGGATGATGATGTCTTTTTTCATGTCATTGCGAAGAACGAAGCAATCTCTTCATTCATTATTAATTATTATTTAGTCTTTAAAACTTAAGTTTCTTGAAAAACTGAAATGCCCTAGCCCAGATGGGAACGGCATCCTTTCTTGTCCTGAACTTGTTTCAGGATTCTGAAACAAGTTCAGGACAAGAAAGATATAGTGTACAGCTGGAAATAGCTCCTAAAAACGCAAAAGTCTTTAATGATAGATACCATAATTAGATTGCTTCGTTCCTCGCAATGACTATATGCTTGATTTGAATTGCTCTAGGAAACGAACGTCATTTTCATAGAACATTCGGATGTCGCCAATTTGATATAGCAACATTGCAATTCTTTCGATTCCCATCCCGAAGGCAAAACCGTTATATTCGTCAGGATTGATGCCACAGTTTTTCAAAACATTTGGATCAACCATACCGCAACCCATGATTTCTAACCATCCGGTTCCTTTGGTGATTCTGTAATCAGTTTCTGTTTTTAAACCCCAATAAATATCAACCTCAGCGCTTGGTTCCGTAAACGGAAAGTAAGACGGACGTAAACGGATTTTTGACTTCCCGAACATTTGCTTAGTGAAATAAAGTAAAGTTTGCTTTAAATCTGCAAAAGAAACGTCTTTATCGATGTACAAACCTTCAACTTGGTGAAAAATACAATGTGAACGAGAGGAAACGGCTTCATTACGGAAAACCCTTCCCGGAGAAATCGTTCTGATAGGCGGTTTATTGTTTTCCATATAACGCACCTGCACAGATGAAGTGTGAGTACGCAACAAAATATCAGGATTGGTTTGAATGAAAAAGGTGTCTTGCATGTCACGCGCCGGATGATATTCCGGTAAATTTAATGCGGTGAAATTATGCCAGTCGTCTTCGATTTCCGGACCTTCAGAAACATTAAAACCTATGTTTGAAAAGATATCTATAATTTGGTTTTTTACCAATGAAATAGGGTGACGGGAACCAATAGTAATCGGTTCAGAAGAACGCGTCAAATCACCATAAAAACCTTTACTTTCTTCTTTACTCTCTAAAGATTCCTGTATGGTTTTTACTTTTTCTTCGGCAGAAGTTTTTAATAGATTTATTACCTGTCCAAATTCCTTTTTATGGTCGTTAGGAACATTCTTGAACTCCGCAAAAAGCTCTTTCAAAAGTCCTTTACTTCCTAAGAATTTAATTCTAAATGTTTCTAATTCTGCTGCATTTTGCGTTGAAAAAGCTTGTGCTTCGCCGATATATTCTTTTATCTTATCTATCATTTTCATTCCATAATTGAGAGTGCAAATTTAGGGAAAAGTTTTCAGTTTTCAGTCTCCGTTTTCAGTAGATTCGTTCTGAAAAGGGAGACTGCGACTGCAAACTACGAAATTACTTCTCTTTCTAGGAAATAATTGACAATTGCTTCTTTCATTAAGACTGATTGCTCACCCGCTTTTAGTGGCGGCAATTCCTCTTTTACCTTATAATGTGGCCAACCGTCCTCGTCAAAAAATTCGAATTCATAGAACCCATAAGGTTCC
Source organism: Flavobacterium xylosi (assembly GCF_042787345.1). Classification (NCBI taxonomy): domain Bacteria; kingdom Pseudomonadati; phylum Bacteroidota; class Flavobacteriia; order Flavobacteriales; family Flavobacteriaceae; genus Flavobacterium; species Flavobacterium xylosi. Next base: position 232,638 of record NZ_JBHZPZ010000005.1, read on the forward strand.
AATAACCTACAAATTGCAATATGCATAAGATTAAGTTTCTCGTCTTTTTTATATTCATTGTGTACTTTCCCGAGTTCTTGCACCCCGATTAAGTAAATAATGGCGTCTAAATCTAAATCTTCTCCTTGAGAAAATTGATCGGAAAGTATCGTTACAAGCTGTTCCCAGCGTTCTTTAAGTTGCGTGTCTCTTGACATTTTTATGAATTATGAATTATGAGTGATGAATTATTAAATCACCGACCATAAAATTAGTTGCACAAAGATAAGAACTTGAAAATTGGCAATTGATAATCAACAATTCTTTTATATTTGCTCTTTCTATTAATTATTGAATTATTATGGGACTTTTGGATATTATTTTGGGTGTTTTATTGGCTTTCGCTTTGTATAAGGGAATTAAAAATGGTCTTTTTATCGAATTGGCATCGTTGATTTCGCTAATCGTTGGTATTTATCTGGCAATAAAATTTTCTTCATTTATGAAGGCAGTGCTTTCGGGCTTTGTTCATTGGAATCCCAATACGATTCAGGTTGTTGCTTTTGTACTTACTTTTATGTTGGTTGTGATTGGAATATCCATACTGGCAAAAATCCTTACGCAAGTAACTGATTTAGCTTTCTTGGGCTGGATCAACAAATTGGGAGGCGGATTGTTTCGAGTGTTGAAAACCGTGTTGATAGTGAGTATCGTTTTTACTGTTTTCGAAAAAATAAACTACCATAATTTTTTAGCCAAGAAAGAAACGCTAGATAACTCCTTGTTTTATAATCCGATTCAAAAAACAGCCGGTTACATTTTTCCTTCAATAAAGAATTGGTATCAGGAGCTGAAGAAAAAGTGATCAGTAGTCAGTATTCGGTCGCAGTAGGCAGTTTTCAGATAGCAGTCTGCAGTTAAGCAGTGGAAAAAGGTTGTTAATTTAAAGAAAAGACTACGGCTAAAAACCTAAAATCTGAAATCTGAACTACTTCACTTCCCTTATTGCGCTGCTTTCAATCCAGCCTTCAGTACCATCTGTTAACTGCACTTTTTTCCAGTTGTCTACTTTTTCCTCTACGTAGACTTTGGTCCCTTCATGCAGCACAATAACCGCAGCACTCACCTTCTGTGGCTCGGCTCTTACCTCAGTAATTTCAGCAAAAACAATAGCTGGCTTTTCATTATCAAAATGACTTTTTTCGAAAATAGCCGAGGAAACAGTTATAAGAATTAGAAAAACGAGGACAAACATTCCAAAAAAGAAAATTCTTTTTGATCCCGTAGTTTCTGAAAAATAATACCCCACAAAAAACAACAGAAAAGAAGTTGCTAATACCACCGAAATCCATGCCCAAGTATTATAATGGTAAATACCCGTGAAGTCACGGAGTAGTTTTCCAAAACCTACTTTTGGCACTACTTTAATTTCATCTATGGTTCTTTTTTGGGCAAATTTCAGGTTGTTTGCAGTCTCGCTATCATTTGGATTGAGCACTAATGCTTTTTCATAGTTATAAATCGATGGCGCCACTTTATTCAATTTATAATAGCCGTTCCCAAGATTAAAATACAATTCTGCCGACTGCTTATTCTCTTTCAATACGTTTTCATACGCTTCAACCGCCTGATCGAATTTTCCGTTTTTATACAATTCATTCCCTCTTTCAAAACCACTTTGGGCAAAGAAAACTTGGGTTGACAATAATAGTATATAAAGTATGTTTTTCATTTTAATATTATAAGTTGTCGATAAACTATTCGTAAATCGTAAATCTAAAATTATATCTGTTTTTCCAAGTCTGAGATAATTAAAACGGCTTTGTCAAAATCCTGTTGAATAGCAACACTTGACGATGGCGCATATCTGGCCACTTCACAGTTTTCAGTCAATACAATGAAGTCATTAACCGATTGCGGATTGGCATTTCTAGACAATAAAACTTCCTGAATGTTATCCTTACTCATTTCTGATGTTTCAATATGCAACTTGGCTTTCAGGAAATTGTGCATTGCTTTTTCAAGGGCGATATAAAACAATTCTTTGTTGTTGATTTGTTTTTTGGCTTCCGACAAATATTTTTTGGCCAATTTATTATTCATCCTTATTCGGTTTCCGGTAACATCCCCGTCAATTGCTTCTTTCTTCTTTTTAACCAATACAATCACAGGAAGTATTAAAAACGGCAAAAACATCAACCCTAAATATAAATTAGACCCAAAGAAATCTTGCTTGTCTATCGTCAAAAGCTTTGTTTTTAACTTAATATACTTGAATTGTTCAACATTCGATATTTTATTTTTATGCGAAGAATTCGACGCTACAGCAGCCGTTGGCCCGTCTAGAACATTGATCATTATCTCTGGAGAACTTATTGTTTTATATTTTCCTGAACCCAAATCAAAGTAAGAAAAACGCAATGGCTTTAAAGGATAATTGCCTTTGTACTGTGGAATAATAGTATAACTGTCCGAAACCTTTCCAACCATTCCTGAAAGTGGTGTGTCTACTTTTTCGTTGTGAACGGCATCATACATTTCAAGTGCATTGGGCACAATTGGTTTTGGTAAACTAAATAATTTCATATTCCCTTTTCCAGTCACGCTCACAACCAAATCAAGGCTTTCCCCATTTTTTAAATCCGTTTTGTTAGGCGTTACTTTGAAATTAAAATTTCCTACCGCGCCAGAGAAATCTTCCGGTTTTCCAGCTTCGGGAAGTGCTTTGACTGTTATTATTTTTGATCCGGCGGATACTCTTTTACTGCCTTCTTTTACCACAACCTGCCCGTACATATTTCTTTGGTTGGTAGGCAACTGCACATCAATGTCCAAGGACAAAGGTTCTATGGCTAACTTTCCTGATTTTTGGGGATACAGTACCGTTTTTCTCAATACCACGTAACGGTATTTTTCTCCCTTAAACATGCCTTCCTGCGCAACCAATTGTTTGATATCAATATTTTGACTCCAGAAATCATTGTATTTAGGTTTGTTTAATTCTCTCCAATTAGTGATCCCAATATTGTAACTAAAATACAATTTGTAAACTACGGTGATCGGTTCATTGATGTAAGGATTTGTTTTAGAAACATCGGCAACAAGATAGAGGTTATCATCTGCAGAAATCTGAGTATCGTTTGGGTCTCTAGGTTCTGCTGTTGCCGCAGTAACGTTTATCCTAATAGGCGATGTTTTGTAAATTTGCCCATTGTATTCAATAGCTGCCTGCTTGATAGTTAAAGCCCCTTTTTTATTTGGCAGCAGAAAATAAGAATACACTTTCTCAAAGGAACTTCGTCCATTTACCCATGATTGACTCACTTGCTGGCTTGGTCCGGCAATAATTCTGAATCCATCAAAAGACGGCTGGATAAAATTATCTCCATCAACATTCATCATAAAATCGATACGAAGTCGCTCGTTTAGGCCTAGTATAGTTTTGCTTACCCTGGCTTCAAATTGTACTTGAGCGCTGAGTGAGCTGCACACCATTAAAACAATCGCTGCTATAAATCTTTTCATTTTTAAATTATCTTAATTGAATTACCAATCCTTCTCGGTTTTTATTGGTTTTCCCTTTACTTTTTGTGCATTTACTTTATCCTGAACTTTTTTCTCTTCCTTATTTACTGCGTCCAGAAGATTTTCTAAACGTTCTTTAGACATTCCCCCTGGCATTGGTTTTGGTTCGCCATTCTCATTGGGTTTTGGATCTTTCTTGTCTTTGTCCTTGTCTCCTTTATCGTCTTTCTTCTCCTTATCTTTATCGTCCTTCTTGTCTTTATCGTCCTTCTTGTCGTCCTTTTTATCGTCTTTCTTATCTTTCTTGTCGTCTTTCTTATCATCCTTTGGAGGATTTTCTTTCAGCATTTTTTTGGCTAAAGCATAATTATAACGCGTTTCCTCATCTGTGGGATTGTTTCGCAGTGCGTTTTTATAGGCTTCAACTGCTTGGGTATAATCCTTTTCTTTCATAAAAACATTCCCTAAATTATGGAAAGCTTTGTGTTTTTCAGGTCTTGAGTTGGCGCTTTTCAATGCTTTGGCAAAAGCAAATTTCGCTTCTGAGGCTTGATTTTGCTTATAAATGGAATTTCCTAAATTATAGGTCGCTACCGTTTTATTCGCAAATTTCGAATTAGAAATTCTGTAATTTGCTTCCGCATCAACAAAATTATTTTCGGCATATTCCTCGTTTGCTTTAGGCAATATTTTATCCTTCTGTTGTGCGTTTGCAACAAAAGTAAAAAGCAATAAAAGATGTAAGATTAAGTTTTTCCTCACCCCGACCCTCTCCAAAGGAGAGGGAGACGAGGCTGAATATATTTTGATCATTTTATTTTATTTATTCTCGTTAAATAAATTCAATTTGTTCACCCAACTTGTTTTTCTTTCCAAAAGAAAAATATCCAGGAATAACAAAACAAAAGCAAACCCTAAAAACCATTGAAACTGCGATTGAAAATCAGCCATTTCCGTAGCTTCAAATTCTGTTTTTTGGATTCGATCCAAAGTGTTTTTGATATACTCCAGAACTTCCTTAGTGTTATTACCATTGATGTAACCTCCTTTTGTGGCTTTTGCGATGGCTATCAAACCAGCCTGATTCAATTTAGTGATTACAACCTGATTGTTGTTATCTCTTTGAAAGCTTTCTACTATCCCATTTCGTTTCAATGGAATTGTTCCTCCTTTTTCAGTTCCAATTCCTATTGTGATGATTTTCATCCCCAGCTTATTTGCCTCTTCCGCTGCAGATTCAGATCCTTCAGAATGATCTTCTCCATCCGAAATCAAAATCAACAACTTGCTCGTTTTGCTCTTATCGTCAAAATAAGTCGATGATAATTTTATAGCCTCATCAAGCGATGTTCCTTGCGAAGAAACCATTTCGGTGTTCATACTTTGCAAAAACATTTTAGCTACACTGTAATCTGTTGTAATGGGCAATACGGGAAAAGCACTTCCGGCATAAGCTACAATTCCAATTCTATCGCTTCCTAACTGATTGATAATTTGCGAAACAATCTGCTTGCTTTTGTCCAACCGATTTGGCGCAACATCCTCGGCAAGCATACTTTTGGAGACATCCATTGCAAAAACGATATCAATTCCTTCTCGTTTTACGGTTTCCATTTTAGTTCCTATTTTTGGATTCACTAATCCAAAAATAATCCCAACCAAAGCAAGAAGCAGCAATACCAACTTCAAAACAGGTTTAAAAACAGAACTCTCAGGACTCAGTTTTTTAACCATTTCCAAATCCCCAAATTCGCGTTGTTTTCTTCTTTTCCAATATAAATTAATTAGAAAAACCAACACCACGATGGGTAGTGTAAAAAGTAAGTATAAATATTTTTTTTCGTCTAATTCCATTTTTTATCTTTTAGTCACAGTTTTTAGCTTGCAACTCTCCTTATATAAAGCTTTTAAAAACCGTTTTTCGCAATCCTACTTCAAGTAACAATAAGAAACCGGCAAACCACACAAACGGTCTGAATTTTTCATCATAATCATAGAATTTTAGCTCTTCAATTTCTGTAGTTTCTAACTTGTTTATTGTGGAATAAATTTCGGCTAACTTGCTATTACTCGTTGCTCTAAAATATTTTCCGCCTGTATTGTTTGCAATCTTTTTCATCATTTGCTCGTCAATTTCCACTTTCATCATTTGAAAGAGAAATTTTCCATTTGGCGCAATTGCATAAGGAAACATTGCCATCCCGTTTGTTCCAATTCCTATCGTATATACTTTTATTCCGTATTGTTTTGCAATATCCGAAGCGGTATCAGGCTCAATAAATCCAGCATTATTCACCCCATCAGTCATCAGAATAACTACTTTACTTTTCGCCTTGCTATCTTTTAATCGATTCACGGCGGTAGCCAACCCCATTCCTATTCCTGTTCCGTCCACTAAGACATTATCGTATTTTATACTTCTGATCGCATCTAGAATAACCGCTTTGTCGCTAGTCACCGGTGTTTTAGTATATGCTTCCGAAGCATAGACAACAAGCCCAATTCTATCGTTTGGTCTTTCCTCAACAAAATCAGCCGCTAATTTTTTGAGTGCTTGCATTCGATCTGGTTTCAAATCTTTGGCAAGCATACTTCCTGAAACGTCTATTGCCATAACAATATCAATTCCTTTGGTGGTTTTTGTTTTATTGCTTACATCAACCGTTCTTGGTCTCGCCATCGCTACAATCAAGGACGATAAAGCCAATACTCGAAACACGTTCAAAATTGGTTTTAGCTTTACTAATAAAGAATCGGAATTCTTGAATCCTTGAATAGAACTGATTTTTAATGTTGCCGATTGTTGGTTCTTTTTCCAAAATAACCAAACAACAGCAACTGGAATCAGAAGAAACAACCAAAAAAATTCTGGGTTTAAAAAAGTTATCTTATCCATTATTTACTTAATTGTTTTAATTCAACAGAGCTCAAAACTCGTTCTGATATTTGATTCGCATAATCATCGCCTTCCTCATGGAAAATTATAATTTGCTGTAAACCTCCTTCTTGGCTGAACAACAATGCTTCATAATACAATTTAGCACTGCTTTGAGTATCACTGTTTATTTTCGAAAATGTTCCGTATGCCTTGAGTCCTTTAATCCCTTCTTTTGTTTCAAAATCTTCTTGCTTGACAATCATGTTTTGAGCTCCTTGAGATTCTAAGGACTGCAACGCACCATCCATTGACTTTGCCAAATCAATCTCTCCTTCTTTTTTGTATTTTAAGGTAGAAATCATAATGTAGAAATTGTCCTCTACAGTCCCATAAGCAAAAGATTGCATTTCTTTAATCAAAGCCATTCCGTCTTTAGGCAATGTTTTGGTCAGATCTACTCTCTTAAGCACTTTTGGAGTTTCTATTATAATTCCAGGATTTCCATATTCACTTTTTATCCATTCTCCTTCCAACAATTCCTTTGTCGCATTCCCAAAAATATTGTCTTTTACATAATCAAATCCTTTGAGAACGATAAAGAAGGTAGTCGTTGCCACCAATATAAAAACAACTGATGATATAGTAAGTACGATGCGTTTCTTTCTCTTTTTTTGCAATTGAATTTGTATCTGCTTTTGTCTTTGTGCTTCATTCAACAAAGTATCTTCTTCTACAGGAACTTCAACCGGAATAGAACTATCTAATGTCAAAATTGCTTTTTGAATCTTATTTCGATCTTCAGTGATTTCAAAATCCAATGGTTTTGATTTAGCAAATTTTACTAAATCGGCTTGTTTCAATACCCGTTCCAGATTTTCGATTGTTTCCTGCGAAACCGTCATTTTCTTTTTGACAGAAGCTGCTTTAAGTCCTTGAATCAGTTCAGAAGTTGTGCTTTCCATCGCTGGAATTTCAATTGCTTCCTCGATATAATTTCTGGCAATATCCGTCAATTCACTATAATAGGCTTTGACTTCCCCTTTTTGCCAAAGTTCTTTTTTCTCCAAATTATTCAGCAAACTCGTTGCTTTTTCAATTGGTGTTTTGAAAATTTCTTCTTCTAATTTTTTCTTTTGGTGTTTTTTTATGTACCAATAAATGAATACTCCAATACCAATAATCAATGCCAAAATCAGCAGGTATTTCCACCAATTTCCAATTGATTTGTCCGCTGGTGCAATGTCCTTTATGTCAAACATCTTTTGTTTTAACGTATCAACTTTAACATTGGCAACCTCAACCAAAAGCGAATCCGTCATAAACGGTTTACTGTCGATAAAAACCTTTATGCTGGGAATAACATACCTACCTGAATCAAATTGGGTTAATCCGTACTTCTTTACTAATTCATAACGGCCGTCCGTTTTTATAGTATCAATAGGATAAGACTGAATTACTTCCAGCGCTCCAAAGTTTTTCAATTTTGGAAAAATAACCTTAGACGAAGTGTCGACAGTCGTTTTTATGGACAGTTTAAATTCGGCACCAATTTTATTTCTAATCGTGTCAATACTTGTAACTACTTGCTTTTGCTGTGCAAAAACAAACGTTGTAAACAGTAAAAAAAGTAGGTATAATTGTTTTTTCATCTTTTATTATTGAACCCTTTTGATTTTTGATTTACGATTAACGATTTTTGATTTCAGACTTTTCCTGAAACTCCGATTCGTTTAACATCGAAAATCTATATTATTTCAGATTTGTTTTAGCTGTTTTAATACTTGATACGAAAATAGAAATTAACTCATTGGCCTCTGCTTTTGCAATCGATAAATTATTTAAATCTGACATTAAATTTGATTTTTCAATAATTTTTAAACAAACAAAACTTTCTCTTAATTCTTTTAAACAAATACCCAATTTATGAATAAAATCTTTACTACTTTCTGCGCTTTGGGCTTCTCCATAATTTAAAGCGGGTGAAGTTCCAGATCTAATTATTTGTCCTGCCAGATGATTCCCCGCATAATTTTTTTCAAATTTACTTGCGACAATTATTATTGTCGCTGCAAAGTCTATTAATCTATTTTCTAATTCTTGTTTATTCACTTGATACTTTTTATTTTCAATCTAAAATCAATTATCCATTCCAACAATATCTGAAATCAAAAATCGTTAATCAAAAATCTGCCATCTTTATCTCGATTTAAAATAGCTTAATAATTTAGTGACATAACTTTCGTCAACCCTTGTATTTACAACACCCGAACCTGATTTGCTGAATGTTTCCTTAAAATAGTTCACTTTTTCGTGATACAATTTCTCATAATTCATTCGCACTGATTTAGAACCTGTGTTCACCACTTGGATCTCGCCAGTTTCGGCATCAAGCATGGAAACCATTCCTAAATTGGGCATTTTTTCTTCTCGAATGTCGTACACGCGAATACCCGTTATATCGTGTTTCTTGGAAGCAATTTTTAAAGTCTGTTCGTAATCTTCTGACATGAAATCAGAAATAATAAATACGATGGCTTTCTTTTTTTGGGTTCCCGATAAAAATTTCAACGCTTGAGCAACGTCAGTTTTCTGGCTTTTTGGCTGAAATTCAATCAATTCTCGTATGATACGCAACACATGTGACCTTCCTTTTTTAGGCGGAATATACAATTCGATTTCATCCGAAAATAGAATCAAACCTATTTTATCGTTATTTTGAGTAGCCGAAAATGCCATTGTTGCCGCAATCTCCGTAACAATATTTTTCTTAAATTGGTTTTTAGAACCAAAACTTTCCGAACCAGAAATATCCACCATCAACATCATCGTCAATTCACGCTCTTCCTCAAAAACTTTTACGTGCGCTTCATTATATCGTGCGGTCACATTCCAATCAATGGCACGAATGTCATCGCCGTACTGATATTGACGCACTTCGCTGAATGTCATCCCCCGTCCTTTGAAAGAAGTGTGGTATTCCCCTGAAAAGATATGATCACTCAATCTTCGGGTTTTGATTTCTATTTTTCGTACTTTTTTTAAAAGCTCTTTTGTATCCATAAGTTCAGTGTTCAGTGTTTAGTGTTCAGTGTTCAGTTACTGAAAACTGAATTCTGATTACTGCAAACTGTTTTAAGGTACTTCGATCTCGTTTACGATTTTGTTTATGATATCAACTGAAGTAATGTTTTCCGCTTCCGCTTCATACGTAATTCCAATTCTGTGACGCAATACATCATGAACCACAGCGCGGACATCTTCCGGGATTACATATCCACGACGTTTGATAAAGGCGTAACATTTTGCGGCATTCGCCAAATTGATACTTCCACGTGGTGAAGCTCCAAAACTGATTAACGGTTTCAACTCGGCTAATTTATATTTCTCCGGGTAACGTGTCGCAAAAATAATATCAAGAATATATTTCTCTATTTTTTCATCCATGTACACTTCACGAACTGCTTCTTGCGCACGTAAAATTTGTTCTACGGAAACTACAGGATTTACTTTTTCGTAACTTCCTTTTAGATTTTGGCGAATTACCAATCGTTCGTCTTCCATTTTTGGGTAGTCAATAACCGTTTTCAACATGAAACGATCGACTTGCGCTTCAGGCAATTGGTACGTTCCTTCTTGTTCAATTGGATTTTGGGTAGCCAAAACTAAAAATGGTCGGTCAAGCTTGAAAGTAGTATCGCCAATGGTCACTTGCTTTTCCTGCATGGCCTCTAAAAGTGCTGATTGTACCTTTGCTGGCGCACGATTAATCTCATCTGCGAGGACGAAATTGGCAAAAATTGGTCCTTTTTTTATCGAAAATTCATTGGCTTTAATGTTGTAAATCATGGTTCCCACAACATCGGCAGGCAATAAATCTGGTGTAAATTGTATTCTGCTGAAAGATCCATGAACAGCTTGTGAAAGGGTATTTATCGCCAATGTTTTTGCTAATCCGGGCACGCCTTCTAGCAAAATATGTCCTTGGCCTAAAAGTCCAATTAATAAACGCTCTACCATGTGCTTTTGACCCACGATAACTTTGTTCATTTCCATGGTGAGAAGGTCTATAAAAGCACTTTCTCTTTCAATTTTTTCATTGATTGCTCTAATGTCTAAAGTCGCTGTATTTTCTTCCATTTTATGATTTTTAAAACCTTGAATTTAATGCCGTCGTTTTGATGGTGCAAATTGAATTTTTTTTTAGAAGTAAGATGTTAAAAAATGGTTAAAACTTCGACCAAAGACCTAATTTTAAGGATGAATTATGATAGAATTTACCTATTTTTAAGAACTTTGAAAAATATACTTTGAAATTGAAGATTTAGAAATTTCAATAAAAAACAAAAACCATGAGCAAAACAAAATTATCACCTATTGTAGCTGGCGTCATGAATTGGGGAATTTGGGATAAAAATCTCAATACCAAAGAAATGGAAAACATGATTAATATCTGTTTAGAAAATAAAATAACCACCTTTGATCATGCTGATATATACGGTGATTATACCACCGAATCAGATTTTGGAAAAGCGTTTGCTTCCAGCAAAATAGCCAGAGAAAAAATGCAACTGATCTCTAAATGTGGCATCCAAATGGTGACGGAAAACCGTATGAACACTATTAAACATTACGAATATTCCAAAGATTACATTATTTGGTCCGCTGAAAATTCTTTACAGAATTTACACACTGATTATTTGGACGTGTTTTTATTGCACAGACCAAGTCCTTTGATGCAAGCAGATGAAATTGCTGAAGCGGTTTTAAAATTAAAATCCGAAGGAAAAATTATTGATTTTGGTGTTTCTAATTTTACGTCGTCCCAAACAGAATTAATTCGTCAGAAAACGGAAATCAGTTACAACCAGATACAATTTTCAGCTACCAACTTCGAACCTATGGTTGACGGTAGTTTTGATTATATGCAAATGCACAATATCCGACCAATGAGTTGGAATCCGTTGGGATGTGTTTTTAGGGAAGATATTCCACAAACCCACCGATTGAAAAAATTATTGGCGACATTAGTTTCAAAATACCATTTAGGTTCTGATACGATTTTACTTTCCTGGGTTTTAAAACATCCAGCAAAAGTAATTCCTATTGCCGGAACAGTCAATGTCGCCAGAATACAGTCGTTGATAAAAGCGGTCGAATTAGAACTGGAAAAAGAAGATTGGTTTGCCATTTGGTCCGAGAGTATTGGAACCAATGTCCCGTAATCCCATTCCAGGTTTCAGAAATAAAAATAAAGAAAAATAGATTTATAAAACGCAATTAAATCAAGGATTACGTTTTCAAGATAGAAATTATAAATTATGAGTAAAATAGCTTTAGTAACTGGTGCCACCAGCGGAATTGGTCAGGCAACAGCAAGAATTTTAGCAAAGAACAATTATAAAATTATTCTTTGCGGGCGACGTGAAGACCGACTGGCAGAAATGAAAAATGAACTGTCTGAATTTACGGAAGTGCATACTTTATCCTTTGATGTTCGAGATAAAAAGGCCGTTTTTGAAAGCATTGATTCTTTGCCTGAAGCGTTTTCCAAAATTGATGTTTTGATAAATAATGCAGGAAATGCACATGGTTTAGACTCGATACAAAATGGAGATTTAGACGATTGGGATGCGATGATTGACATCAATGTGAAAGGACTTTTATATGTTTCGAAAGCAATAATTCCGAAAATGATTGAGCAAAAATCTGGTCATATCATTAACATTGGCTCCATTGCCGGAAAAGAAGTCTACCCAAACGGAAACGTTTATTGTGCTTCAAAACACGCCGTTGATGCACTAAACCAAGCCATGCGAATGGACTTGAATCCTCATGGAATTCGCGTTGGTGCTATCCATCCGGGTGCAGTAGAAACGGAGTTTAGTGAAGTGCGTTTCAAAGGAGATACAGACAAAGCCGCCAATGTTTATAAAGGTTTTGAGCCATTACATCCAGAAGATATCGCGGACATTATTCATTTTGTAGTTTCCCGACCGTATCATGTAAATATTGCTGATTTGATGGTGTTGCCAACTGCACAGGCATCGGCGACTATTTTAAAAAGAGATTGATTATTACCATTAATTATTATTTATTTCTATTTTTATTATTCATTATAAAACCCTGAAATATGGCGAATTACAATTCTTTTGAGGAAATGGTAATTTATCAATTAGCTAGAGAACAAAGCAATCAAGTTTGGCATTTGATCCAAAACACAACCCTTGGTCAGGATTATAAATTGAGAGATCAGATCAATGGTTCTTCTGGTTCAGTTATGGATAACATTGCAGAAGGTTTTGGTCGAGGAGGAAACAAAGAATTTATTACTTTTCTAAGTTATTCAAGAGGTTCTTGCTGTGAAACAAAATCACAGTTACAAAGATCATTCGACAAAAAACATATTAATGAAGAAAACTATTTGGAATTAACTTTAAAGTCTCAAATTATAATTGACCAAATTTCAAAATTTATGAATTTTTTAAAAAGTTCTGATAGAAAAGGGTCAAAATCCGATTGACAACTGTGACTTAATAACAATAAAAAATAGAAATAAATAATAATCTATAGCAATGATCAATAAACGCATCCTTATCAAAAACCTTCTCGCTCACAATGACGAGAGCAGTTTTTATGATAAAAAGCGTCAGTTGAATTTGCATACCCGAGAAGGAAAAGCGAAGTTTTTAAAACACATTTGTGCCTTGTCAAATTCGAATCCTGCGAATAATTCGTATATAGTTGTAGGGGTCGAAGATCATGATAATGCCATTGTAGGCGACGATTTTTTTGACGACAGTCGGATTCAGAATTTAGTGAATGCTTTTCTGGGAAATCCTCCTAAAATTCAGTACGAAAATGTGCCTTTCCCAAACTTGCCTAAAGATAAAGTCATTGGATTGGTAACGATAAAGCCAAAAAGTAAAACTTCCTATTTCAAAAAAGGAATTCACACTATTCCTGCCCATTCCGTTTTTATACGACGTGGCAGTAATACAATGCCGGTGGAAGGAGAGATTGAAAAGAATTACCAAAACACGGAAACCGTTATCGGTATCGAAAACAATTCCAGAAACAGCATCGAATACACACTTGATAGCGTTATTGATTTTATGAATTTCCGGCACAAAGACATGTCGCCAAAATACAAAGTCTTCAAGGAATTATTCGTGATTTGCTGGGCGGGAATTGCCAAAAAATCACGTGACAAAACGTATTTATCCCGTGTCGACATTGAACTTATAAATGAACAAATCAAACTATTCTATTCGGCTCAGGACGTGGTGGAAATTATTTATGATGAAGATACTTTCACGATTATAGAATATGTTCCTTTGGGTTTGAACGACAAAACAAGTTATTATCCTTTAGAGAAACAAACCATTCATTTTCACGATAATGGTTATTACAAAATCGAGAGAGAAATGCTTTTTCAGCCGCCGGAATTCAACAAAAAAATGTTGTTTCATATTTACAATTCTAATATTACTTTGCTAAATAAACTCCAAAAAGGACTTTCATTATCAGAACGGGAACACAAAGATTTAGAGAATTTACCTTCAACCTTTATGATTTGTTACCTCAATGGTTTTGAAGAAGCGAGACAAAAATTAATTGATGCCAAACCGCTTTTGAAGCCGTTTAACCAAGTCTATTTATCCTTTAAAGAAGCTTTGCGGATTTTGAGAAAAATGAAATATGATGTGCAATAATTCATTCTTTTTAATCCATTTCTGAAGAATCTTCTTTTTGAAATAAATACTTCCCAATACTTATTTTCCGCTATTTTTGTAAAAGAACAAATTGAGACTACAAGAAATGAGAACACTCGTCATAGGAGATATACACGGCGGCTTACACGCGCTACACCAAATAATGGAAAGAGCAGCGGTTACTGAAAAAGACACCTTGATTTTTCTGGGAGATTATGTAGATGGCTGGAGCCAATCCCCTCATGTGATTGACTTTTTAATTGAATTAAATAAAACACACAACTGCGTTTTTATTCGTGGGAATCATGATGAATTGTTGCGTACCTGGCTTGATGAAAGCAAAGACAATCTTCTATGGTATAAACACGGAGGCGAAGCTACTGTTCTTGCTTATGCTGATGTAAGTGCGGCAACCAAACTAAAACATATTGAATTCCTGCATGCTTTAGCAGATTACCATCTGGACGAGGACAACCGTTTGTTTATCCATGCTGGCTTCACCAATATGAACGGAATTGACTTTGAATATTTTCCAAAACTTTTCTACTGGGACAGAACGCTATGGGAAACTGCCTTGGCTTTAGATAAAAATATGAAAATTGATGATCTGTTATATCCCAAACGATTTACATTATATAAAGAGATTTATATAGGCCACACTCCGGTCACCAGAATTGGCCAAACTATTCCCGTTCAAATGGCTTGCGTTTGGAATATGGATACAGGCGCCGCTTTTAAAGGTCCATTAACGATAATGGATGTAAACACAAAAGAATTCTGGCAGAGCGAACCTTTACCTGCTTTATACCCATATGAAAAAGGTAGGAATTAATTTATTTAAACTATTTTTGCCTAAAATTATAAAAGTTCAAGAGTATGAAAAAGTTTATTACATTGTCATTATTATTGGTAGTTGGTTTTGCAAATGCACAAGCTTTCAAAGGAAAAGGAGATGTTAAATTTAATATTGGTGCAAACATTCAAAACGGTGGATCAGGGATTGGTATCTCTTCTGATTTTGGACTTGGAGAAAACATGTCATACGGTTTTGCCGCTTCTTACCTGCTATCTGCGAGTTCAGATGATTTAGGAAACAAACCAGAATTTGGAGACAGAATTGATGCAAAATTCAGATTCAATGCTAATTTAGGAAATGTCCTTAAATTAGATCCAAAAATGGATGTTTATCCGGGACTTGATTTAGGTTTAAGAAATTTTGGTGCACATTTAGGATTCCGTTATTTCTTTACAGAAGGTTTTGGTGTTTTCACAGAAGCCGGAGTTCCAATTGCAAGTTATAAAACGAACCCAATAGGTTTTGATAGACTAAATAACCAATTTGTATTGAATATTGGAGCTTCTTTCAATTTGTAACATTTGGTTTAAATAGTCAGTAACTATTCTTACTTTACAATAAAAAAAGGCAATTTGAAAATTCAAATTGCCTTTTTTAGTTTATGCTTATCAAGTATTACAAATTAAATTTTATTCCTTGTGCCAATGGCAAACTCGTAGTATAATTATTTGATAATAAATAAATTAGAGACTTGCCTTAACAAAGACTCGTTTTAACACCCCATTTTTCTCAATACCTTGAACAATCAAAACGAACAGCTTACTTGTTTTATGGAAAACACTACAATGAATTAGTTTAATGTGTCCAAGATATAAATCTTCTTTGAAGACTTTTACAGCTTTATTATCATATTGATTATTTGGTTCTAATTCATATCTTAAAACATCTCCAACAGAAACTTTGTCTGAAGGTATTTGACTTTTTAATAAATTAGTTATTTCAGTAACAAAAGATAAATTTTCTACAGGATTAAAATGAGCCAAAAACTCAAAATTGTCTGTTGGCAATAACCCTTGGGTAAAAGCCAACATATAATATTTATCTTCTCTCTTGCTTAAATCAATATTCCAAAAATTATAAAAATCTTGTAAATCAGGTCGCTCACTGCGCATTAATCTTTGGCCAAAAATTTCAATTACATTTTCGGTGTAAATTTTATCTTTACTTGTATCCGGAAAACCTTCATAATGCACAAAACCCAACTTCTTGGCTTCTTCAACGCCATCCTGATTATATTGAAAGCGAATTCCTTCCGAGGCACTTTTTTTAATAGTACCAACAGAAATTCTTCTACTGCCTTTACCTGGTCTCCAGATAAGGTGTATGTTTCCTATTGCTTTCATAAATATTGGATTAATTTTTCAATGCGCAAAGTTACCAATTTAAACATCAATTTTTTTCTTGTTATCGATAATTTAAAGTTAATTAAATCCTTCGGAATATTCTTATCAATATTCTCAATTATCTCCTTTATTACATCGGAGTTATATTTCTCCTTAACTCTACCTATAAACCTTTTCGTTTCTGTCGGATAGTGTTCTAACAGCAATTCTATAAGTTCAAAATGCTTCATTTTTTTAGCATTCCCCTCCCAATGAATCTCAGATTCGCCTTTTCTTACGTATGCTTCTATCATTTGAGAATCACCGAGCATTTTTATAACTCTATCATCTAAATGTTCTCTTCCAAGACAACAGCCACTATCATAAATTGGAGCTAATTGATGTTTAACTTCGAATTTTACAATAAAATTTGGGTTATTTATTATACTTTCAGATTTTATATTTTCGTCAGTAAAAAACTTTCGAGTTAATCTTCTAATTTTTCTGTAGAAACTTCTCTCTTCTACTTTAGAAACAATCTTTTTTTCAGGTTTTTTTTGATGTATTATTTTATGTCTTGTTATTATACCCCAATTCTCTTGGTGCCTATCTGAATTTCCAATTATACTATCGAAAACAATAATTTCTACAATATTTTTGATATATTCATCTAAAGAAAAACTTTTTAAAGCATTACAAATAAATTGAAAGGTGTAGTCCTTTTTATCCATATCTGGATTATATTGGGCATTAAATCCCGTTAAATAAGTTTTCCCTTCTGTCAATTTATTTTTAGCACCAAAAACCATGGATTTTGAAAGACATCCGATTTTTTGTTTGTCTTTACTATCATAAGCAATATTATAATCTAACATTGGAAAACCTAAAAATTGTCCAATTTTAGAAGAAATAATTTCAGACCAAAACTCTGTTGGATAGCGAATTTCTCCTTGAGGCGTTTCTTTTGATCCTTTAAAAAAATACTCTTCATTTGTTTCGGGGTGTAAAGCAATGTATTTACTCCGAGTACCTCCAGTACTATAATGAACATTTTTATACCAATTGGAAATGTCTGTAAATGTTGCTTCTAAATTGGTCATTAATCTTTTTTTGTCTAATTTATAAAAAAACGCTTTATCTAAAATAAGACAAAGCGTTTTTTATAAAATTTATTTTAATCTAAAACCTACAAATCAAATTTTATTCCTTGTGCCAATGGCAAACTTGTCGTATAATTGATTGTATTGGTTTGTCTTCTCATGTAGATTTTCCAAGCATCAGAACCTGATTCTCTTCCTCCACCGGTTTCTTTTTCTCCTCCAAAAGCGCCACCAATCTCCGCGCCGGAAGTTCCAATGTTCACATTTGCAATTCCACAATCAGAACCTACAACAGATAAGAAATGTTCTGCTTCTCTTAAATTGTTAGTCATAATCGCTGAAGACAATCCTTGAGCCACTCCGTTTTGAACATCAACAGCATTTTCAACAGTTCCTGAATATTTTATTAAATATAAAACAGGCGCAAAAGTTTCGTGTTGTACGATTTCGAATGAGTTGTCCGCTTCTGCAATGGCAGGTTTCACGTAACAACCACTCTCGTATCCTTCACCAGAAAGAACGCCACCTTCTACAAGGATTTTTCCACCTTCGGCAACTACTTTTGTCAACGCATTATTGTACATTTCAACAGCATGAGTATCAATTAGCGGTCCAACATGATTGTTTTCGTCCAATGGATTTCCGATACGCAATTGTCCGTAAGCCGATACAACTGCATCTTTTACTTTATCATAAATACTTTCGTGAATAATCAAACGACGCGTTGAAGTACAACGTTGTCCTGCTGTTCCTACGGCTCCAAAAACGGCCCCGATAACAGTCATTTTGATATCAGCATCCGGAGTCACAATGATTGCATTGTTTCCACCCAATTCCAATAATGATTTTCCTAAACGACCTGCAACCGCTTGCGCAACGATTTTCCCCATACGAGTAGATCCTGTAGCAGAAATTAAAGGCACACGTCTATCGTTAGTCAACATTTCTCCCACTTTATAATCACCATTGATTAAACAAGAAATTCCTTCTGGAAGGTTGTTTTCTTTGATTACTTCGGCAATTATGTTTTGACAGGCAATTCCACAAAGTGGTGTTTTTTCTGAAGGTTTCCAAACGCAAACATCTCCACAAATCCAAGCTAATGCTGTATTCCAAGCCCAAACTGCCACTGGAAAGTTGAATGCAGAAATTATTCCCACAATACCCATTGGATGGTATTGCTCATACATTCTGTGTCCTGGACGTTCTGAGTGCATAGTTAATCCGTGCAATTGACGCGAAAGACCCACTGCAAAATCGCAGATATCAATCATTTCCTGAACTTCTCCGTATCCTTCCTGCAATGATTTCCCCATTTCGTAGGAAACCAATTTGCCTAAAGCTTCTTTGTTTTTACGTAATTTATCTCCAAACTGACGCACGATTTCACCACGTTGCGGTGCTGGCATCAATCGGAATGTTTTAAAAGCTTCGGTAGCGGTTTGCATCACTTTTTCGTAATCGGCAGCAGTTGTTGTTTTTACTGATGCGATTAATTTTCCGTCCACTGGAGAATGACTTTCAAGAATTTCTCCGTTTGAAAAATGGTTAACACCTGTTGAAGTTCCTTCGTTTATGGCTTTTACACCCAATTGCGCCAATGCTTCTTTCATTCCAAATTGATCTACTATTGTTATCATTGTAACTTTTTTAATGAAAATTGTTATATTTTTTTGTAAAGATATTATATAAACCTGAAAAACTAACCATTGAATGCAATTTTTTATGTTTTGTGGGGTTTCACAAACATCGCAATGGAGTAACCGAAAGTTTTTTAGCACATCGAATGTTTAGGTACTATCTTGATTACCTAATTTATTTTTGTTAATTTTTATATATTTGTTACACCGAGAGGAAGCTTCTTGCGATTATTCACTGGATGTTTACCTTGTGTAGCCTCAATATTTA